>CALEPD010000047.1 GCA_937910265.1 uncultured Bacteroidales bacterium | reverse complement strand
TAAGCAACCGATTGGCAGAGTTAAATATGCACTGGTTTAATTCCGCCAACGGGTTGTCTATTTGTTCTATTATGTTTTGGGCAGTCCGTTCTGATGCACCTTCTTGCCCTAATATATCTTTTACATAATTGTATCCGTCGATGATTTGTTGTCTCCGTGCGTTCTCTGTGATTCCGTGCAGGGAGGCTTCCAAATCATCAACCGAAAAGTCGTTTTGTATTAACTCTTTTACGATGGGCTTGTCGGCTATAAGGTTGACAAGCGATATGTATTGTATGTTCTTTCCAATGAAATGGCGTGCTATCGCAACCGATAGGGCATTGGCACGGTAGCACACTACTTGCGGAACCCCGAACAGGGCGGTTTCAAGTGTGGCAGTACCGGAACATACGAGTGCCGCATGGCTTTGCGACAAGATTTCGTATGTTTTGTCGTAACGTATCTCTACGTTAGGCAAATTCCTTCCTTCCAGCAGTTTCTCATAAAATTTCTTTCCCAGCAAGTGCATGCCGGCTATCACAAACCGATATTCAGGGTGTTTCTCTGCAAGATTCAGCATCGGGGGAAGCATGCGGCGCAATTCCTGTTTGCGACTTCCCGGCAACAGTGCTATGTATTGTCTGTTGTTGTGTTGTGGAGGGTTTTTCTCGTTTTCTTTGTATTGCTTTACTGCGTCAAGTAAAGGATGGCCGACATATTTTGCTTGCGGAAAACTGTTTTCGGCATAAAATTTCTGCTCAAATGGCAATATATAATACAACCCATCCAAATCGCGGCGCATCGATTTTATGCGGCCTTTTTTCCATGCCCATAATTGGGGTGAAATGTAATGGAAGTTTTTGTACCCTTTGCGGTGGGCGTATTTTGCTATCTTAAGATTGAATCCGGGATAATCTATATATATAATGGCATCGGGATTGAATTGTAAAATATCTTTCTTGCAGAATTTTATGTTGTTGAGAACGGTCGATAAATGAAGTGCGACCTCGACGAATCCCATAAATGCCAAATCGCGTATATGACGTACTATGGTTCCTCCAACACTTTGCATGGCGTCGCCGCCCCAAAAACGGATTTCAGCGTTGCGGTCTTGCTTGTACAACGCTTTCATGAGGTTGGCGCCGTGAAGGTCGCCCGAGGCTTCGCCTGCTATGATGTAGTACTTCATGGTTAGATGATTTTATTTGAGAGCAGGTAGGCCATAAATGCAACAAAGGTGATAAAGAACATGATGATGCATGTTTTTAATGTAGTCGGATATTGTTGCAATTTGGCATAGTGGCGCAAAACAAGTATCATTGGTATGAATGCTCCACCAAACCATCTGATCTTTTCAATGGCGGGTATCCCCATTATGAGCAGTACAACATAAAGTATGGCTGCAGGAATCAGTCCCGTAAGGAGCATGGCTACGATGCCTACCGATATTTTGTCTTGTTTAAAGTATTTCACAGGTTTTTTTTTGTGGCTTAGGTATTGTTTTAGTTATCGGATTCTTTGATTATGTCGCATGTGTCAAGGTTGAGGCGGTTGCCTATTTCGGGAATGGCCTCGTATCGTGTGAAATCAGGATGGACAGGTACAACAGAGACATATCCGTTTTCCAATGCCCATTCGTCCGACCCTTCTTCTTTGTCGTTGCAGACAAACTTGCCTGTCATCCACCAATAGGGACGACCGATTGGGTCTTCTCTCTGTTCAAAGCTGTCCGACCATGCGGCTTCCGATTCGCGGCATACCCGAATGCCTTTTATTTTATCGGCTGGCAGTTTGGGAATGTTGACGTTCAGCGAAACATTCCGGGGGAGTCCGTTTTTGAGTACGTTGTCGATAATTTGACGGATGAAGGGGATGCATCCCGAGAAATCGGCCTCAATACTGTGGTTCAGGAGTGAGAATCCGATGGCGTTGTATCCGAGCAGTGTGGCTTCGATAACGGCACCCATGGTACCACTGTACAGTACGTTGATGGATGAATTGCTTCCGTGGTTGATTCCTGACAAAACCAAATCGGGACGACGCGGACAAAAGAACTCTTCTGCAAGCTTTATGCAATCAACAGGTGTGCCGTCGCAGGCATATATTTTCAGTGTGTCACTTTCCTTGATGGTCCGTACCCGTAACGGACGGTTGGTTGTTAGTGAATGACTTTTCCCGGAAGCATTGGTTTCGGGTGCCATGACAATTACATCTCCAAATTCCTGTGCAACTTCATCAAGCGCACGGAGACCTTTGGCCGAAAAACTGTCATCATTGGTGATGAGTATCAGTGGTCGTTGATTGGTTTGTGTCATTTCGCAATGTATTGTTTGGCGTTCCCGATAAAATATGATGCAGGTTGAAGGATATTGTCGAATATAAAGTATTGTATCAGAACGGTGTCGGATTCATCGATGACGGCATACAAACGGTCTAAGTCGAACATTTGATACATATTGGTGTCGGGCATGGTGAGAATGTCGTCAGGATTGTTGTATTTGAGATAGGTTTTGACCTCACGGGTTCTGTTTTGTGTGTCGGTGATGCGGAGGATGGTCTTTGGAGAACGGGCAAAAGTAGTGTCGAGTTCTGCTTTCGGAACAGCTTGTGCATATTCATCAAAGTTGAGGTTTGTGAACGAGGAAAGCAGTGTGGCCACACGTGCTGTGTCAAAGCCTTTGACAATTTGGCGTGTTTGTAATAATTCAAGCTGAAAATCGTCGCCGATATTGTGAACGGCAAATGACTCCGAAGGCATATCGGGAATCTCGAGCGAGATGGTTTTGATGTTGTTCACATCAAGGTCAACAATGCGGTGGCTACGCCATGCCAGAGGGTCGGCAACAAATCTCGGAGTAAGGTATCCTCTGAAACCAGGAATGTGTATGATGTAAGGCTCTTTGTCGCCTTCGCGTAACATGTAACTGCCGAGCATGTCCTGTGTTTCATGTCCAACATAGTAGGTCTTGGTCATCTTTTCACGGGGAAACAGTCTGACTTTACCATTGAACCAGTCAATCATGTATTGGTCTTGGTAAACCTCTACCTTGATGTTTGACGAAGCAAGGTTTTTGATTACATTGGGGACGGCTTTCTTGTTGACAATTTGTCTGATTCGCATGTCGTTTAATGTCTCAAGCAGGAGGTCTACAAGTGGGGTGGATGCCAGATACTTGCTGTCAACTGTCCATGCAGAGTCGGCAACGGCCTCTCTGTTTTTGGTCAGTAGCACTTGGTTGTTGTTTTTATCAGCAATGTATATCTTTGTCACGGTGCTGATATCTGCTACATGGAAGTCTTGTTTGAAGGTTGCGTTCTGTTTGCCGTTGAGGTATACCAATAATGTAGCAATGCAGATGACGATTACGATTCCAAGGATGATGATGATATTACGTTTTTTCATAATCAATGTGAGTGGGAGTTTTTAATGTTTCTGATATTTTTTACGACGTATAATAAAGATTGTCAATCCTGCTATGGCTAATAATATAATAGGTCCAACGATGTTGATGCATTGGTACATGACACGCTGTTCTTTTACTTTCATCATGTCCAATTTTCTCAGTTCAATGTTTTTCGAGCGTGAGGCAAGAATGTCTTCGTCGCCGGCAAGGTAATTGATGGCGTTGAGAATAAACTCTTTGTTGGCATACATGGTCTGGGTGTAGTGGTCGTATCCCATGGGGTAGCCTAACAGTTCCTCGTAGTTGAATCTGTTTTTGATGATGTCGCCATCCGAAATGAATATCATCTTAGTGGGTGTACTACGCTCTTTGAAACCCATTTGAGGAATGCTTGTGAAGTCGGGTGTGAGTCGGTTTCTCCACATTGAGGTGAATTCGCCTTCAACCAATACGGCCACAGGTATGTTGCTGCGGCTGTATAGACGTCTGTCGGGTTCAGCTTTGCTCTCGTTGATGTCGATGATGACAGGCGCATTTTTTACCCGCGAATATTCCGATGTGGCGAGTAAGATTGTTTTTTGCAACTCGTTTTCAATAATGTCGATGCTGCTGATGAAGTCGGTTTTGATGAGGTCAAGATTGCGCACTATAGGGTGGGGGGACAAGGGCACAATTTCCGGGAAATAGTACCACGGAGTGAATTGTATTTGTGGTTTGTCTCCAACAAAACCCACTGTCATGGGTATCGGGCGGCAACGGACATCCATAATCAAGTCGGGGTTGAGTCTTACCCCGTAAGCGAAGAACATGTCCTCAAGGTTGAGTTGGTTGGTCACCGCTATGGCTTGGGGCTTTTCGGCAAGACTGTCGAGGTCTGCTATCACGGGGTCGACAAGCCAGAGTATCTTGCCTCCGTACATTACATATTGGTCGAGAATGTACTGATCTTGGTCGCTGAATGGTTTGGTGGGCTTGGGAATGACCAGTACTTCGCAATTGTTTGTGAAGTGGAACGATGAATCCTTCGGGTTTTCGATGCGGGTGGTCAGTGCGTTGATGTTGCCGTCGAGAGTGATGTTCTCCAATCGGTAATGGTCGAGCAACGCCATCTGGATGTCGTATACGTTGCCGCGCTCCAACTCACCGTGTCCGGTCAGGAAGCCAATTTTTGGTTTGATACCTTTGGCTAATCCGCGGATGGCGTTGGATAGCACATATTCCAAATTTTGTATGGAGTTGTTGAGCAACTGCTCTTCGGAAACATATTTCTGATTTTGCAATAATTGTATCGAGGTCTCTCTACCGCGGTAGGTGACATCGGCCGCCGGTATGATTATCTGCTGGGTCGTGCCGCCTTGGGTGCGAGTCTGCAATTGGGTGGGCTGTATCCCTTTTTTTGCAAGTTTCTGATAGAATACGGTTTGCTCCTCTTGGCTCTCAAACGAATTGGGGTCTACAAATTCATATTGTATGTATTTGTTGTAAGCTCTGAATTGATTGAGCATCTCTTTGGTCTCATTTTGCAAACGCTTGAAATCTGCAGGGAATTCGCCTTCGAGATATACTCTGAACAGAACGGTTTCGTCAACACCTTTCAGCAAGGTTTTGGTCGATTTGCTAAGGGTGAAACGTTTCTCTTCGGTGAGGTCGATACGTGTGAATAGATACTTACCCATGATGTTGACGCAGATGATGATGACAATGGCTGCGGCAAACTCAAACCAGTGGGTACGTTTGAGGTTTTTGCGTTTGATCCAACCATTCCATTTGCGGCTTTGCAGAATGAGCCGGGTGGAAATGAGGAAAATGGCGATGACGCTCACGAAATAGATCAGGTCGCGCGTGTCAATGACACCTCGGCTGACGGATTCGTAATGGTGTCTCATGCCGAGTTGTTTGAGGAACATAGCCACGTCGCCACCGGCATTCATGTAATAGAGCGATTCAAATCCCAGGTAGCAGAATGCACAGATGAGTGCACTCAGAATGAATGAGATGATTTGATTGTTGGTGAGCGAACTGGCGAAAATTCCGATGGCAACAAAAGCCCCACCAAGGAAAAGCAGTCCAATGTATGAACCCATAACTGCTCCGGTGTCAATGTTTCCAATGGGGTCGCCTAAGCTGTATACGCTGAAATAACAAATCAGTGTGGGCAATAACGAAATGAATACAAGTGTAAACCCCGCAAGGAATTTTGCCCATATAATGGTCATCTCTGTCAAGGGTTTTGTGAGCAGCAGTTCGATTGTTCCGTTTTTCCGTTCTTCAGCGAACATACGCATGGTAATGGCCGGAATCAGAAACAGGTACAGGAACGGGGCTATCAGGAAAAATCCGTCCATGCCGGCAAATCCATAGTCGAGGATGTTGAAGTCTGAGCGGAACACCCAAAGCATCAGTCCGTTGAGTACCAGGAATACAATGATGGTAAGGTAGCCGATTAGCGAGGAGAAAAAGTTGGCTAATTCTTTTTTATAGAGAGTGAACATGAGTTGATTGTGTGGATTTATAGGTTAGAAACGGATTCGTTTGGAGTCTTCCGAGCGACCTTGGTAGTATCCCTTGGCAAGTTCCATCACAGTGTGGTACATGAGCGTGGTGGATTGTGTCAGGATGCGACGGTTGATGTTTTCAGGTATGTCGCTTGGAACATGGGCGTGCTTGTTTCCGTTGTAGGTCGAGAATACAAGTGACGGTATTCCAACATGCAGAAAGGCTGTCGCGTCTCCTTTGGGCAGTGTTTTGAATCCGTGAACCATGCTTTGGGTATGAATCGAGTCCATCTCGGCTGCGATGTTCCATATATTGGGGAACCGTTTGTTTCCCATGACGGCAATGCTGTCTCCACTACCGATACATTCTGCGTTGATAAATGCTTCGATGTTGCGGAGGAGTTTGAAGTTGGAAACAAAAATCTGTGATCCCAAATGGGTTTGTTCAGCACCGGAGAATACTACGAAAACAATACTGCGTTGCGGTTGAACGGGCGATTGTTGAATCATGCGGGCTACCTCGAGCAACGCAGCCACTCCGCTGGCGTTGTCATCGGCACCGGGAAA
>CALEPD010000046.1 GCA_937910265.1 uncultured Bacteroidales bacterium | reverse complement strand
ACTTCCAAGATATCCGAAGACCAATTGTTCTATTGTCAGCAACGTGGCATTTCGCCTGAAAGTGCAGTCGGTTTGATAGTGAACGGATATGCAAAAGATGTGTTGCGGAATTTGCCGATGGAATTTGCTGTTGAGGCACAAAAATTGCTCAGTATCAGTTTGGAGGGAAGTGTGGGATGATTCCGCTTCCACAAAAGCGAATACTTCTTAGTGTTTAATGGTTATATGAAAAAACTTACTACCGAACAACTTAACCGTATTAGTGTTGAGGAGTACAAACAATCCAATAAACTTCCTCTGGTGGTTGTATTGGATAATGTTCGTAGTCAAAATAATATAGGGTCAGTTTTCCGCACTTCCGATGCTTTCCGTGTTGAGTCAATCTGCCTCTGCGGCATTTGCTCTACGCCTCCGCACAGAGAAATTCACAAAACTGCTCTCGGGGCAGAATTGAGTGTCGATTGGGAGTATTACGAAAACACAGTCGATTGTGTTCAGGCCTTGAAGGCAAAAGGCTATACAGTGTTTGCGGTCGAACAAGTCGATAATAGTGTTAAAATGGGAGACGACCTCACCGAACATATGCAATTGCCTGTTGCCATCGTGTTTGGCAACGAAGTGGAAGGTGTGGCCGATGACGTTGTTGCATGTTGTGACGGTAGCCTGGAGATACCTCAATACGGAACAAAACATTCTCTCAATGTAAGTTGTGCTGCCGCCATTGCGATATGGGAAATGAATAGATTGTTCGGAAGCGGTATCGATAAACAATAATATACATCTGTTTATGACTAAAGATGAAAGAATGGAGCGTGCGCGACAGCTGCATAAAAATGGCTTTAATTGTTGTCAGTCTGTTTTGCTTGCATACGCCGATAAATTATCAATCGATGAAGAAACTGCCCAAAAAGTGTCGAGTCCGTTTGGTAGGGGATTGGTTGGCATGCGCGAAGTCTGTGGATGTGTGAGTGGTATGGCTATGGCCTGCGCATTGTCTGGACATGAGGAATCCGCCAAGTCGGTCATCGAGACTTTTCGAAATGCAAATGGCGATGTCGTTTGTGCCCGATTGATTAAGATGGGTAAAAAGCCCTGCAATGAGCTTGTCTCCGATGCTGCCGGCATCCTTTCTCAATACTTGGATTAGTTGTTGTTCTATATTTTTTGTTCATGACCAATAAGCGGAAAATTATCAACGACCCTGTCTATGGCGGGTTCCTGACAATAGACGATGAGGCGATATTTGATGTTATCTCTCATCCATTTTTTCAGCGACAACGTCGTATCAAACAATTGGGGCTTACTTATTTAGTTTATCCGGGTGCAGTCCACACTCGTTTCAGCCACATGTTGGGCGCTTTGAATCTGATGAGTCGGGCGTTGGAAGTCTTGAAGGTTAAAGGTGTTGCAATTACCGATGAGGAATTGTTGGGCGCAAAGTTGGCTATTTTGCTCCACGATATTGGTCATGGTCCATTTTCCCATACTTCCGAACGTGTCTTGGCTGATGTTCACCACGAAGTGCTTACTGAGCTTTATATGCAGCGCATCAATCAGGAAATGAATGGAAAGCTCGATTTGGCCATCGCCATTTTCAACAATCCCTACCATAAGCATTTTCTCCACCAATTGGTGTCAAGCCAACTCGATATGGACCGGCTCGATTATCTCAGCCGGGATAGTTTCTTCACAGGTGTAAGCGAGGGTGTTGTCGGTACCGATCGCATTATCAGCATGCTTAATGTATGTGATGATGAATTGGTGGTTGATGAAAAGGGCATCTACAGCATCGAGAAATTTATTATTTCCCGTCGTTTGATGTATTGGCAGGTGTACATGCACAAAACTGTTATTGCCGCCGATACGTTGTTGCTGGGGGTGTTGCAAAGAGCCCGTGAGTTGAATCTGCAGCTCGACAATCCTCTGGGCGTTTTTTTGAATAATCATTTTTCCGAATCCGATTTCGTGCAAAATCCGCATCTTCTTGAGCTGTTCGCTTTGATCGACGATGATGACGTAATGGTTGCCATCAAGCAATGGATGAATCATGACGACTGTGTTTTAAGTACATTGGCTTCTCAGTTGGTCAATCGGCAGATTTGTGCCATCACAATATCCAACCAGCCCTTTGCGGCCGATGTTATCGACACCATACGCGATAACGTCCGCACTGATTTCAATGTCGACTACATGCAGAGTAAATACTATGTCAATACAGGGGTGTTGCATAACCATGCATACGATTTTAACGATCCAGAGATAAAGGTGTTGTATAAAAATGGCGAATGCAAGGATATCAGCGAGGCAAGCGACCAGCTTGATCGGCATTTCCTCGAAAAGCAGGTTACTAAATATTATCTCTGCTATCCCAAAGAATATAAAAAGTTGCTCTCAGCACAATTCTATAAAAATTGATATATGAAAGTTCATTTTATTGCTATAGGTGGTTCTGCCATGCATAATTTGTCCATTGCGCTTCACCTCAAAGGTGTTGATGTTACTGGCTCCGACGATGAGATTTTCGATCCGGCAAGAGGCAGGTTGCAACAATATGGGTTGTTGCCCGAATCCGAAGGATGGCATCCGGAGAGAATTGTCCCTGAATTGGATGCGGTTGTATTGGGTATGCATGCCCGTCTTGATAACCCGGAACTGATAAAGGCTCAGCAACTGGGACTTAAAATATACAGCTATCCGGAATATCTTTATGAGCAGTCGAAAGATAAGCTGCGCATCGTTGTAGGCGGCAGCCATGGCAAAACAACCACTACGGCCATGATACTTCATGTGTTGAACCATTGCAATATTGAGGCTGACTATATGGTGGGGGCACAGCTGAAGGGCTTTGATGTCATGGTCCGTTTAAGCGATACGGCCAAGGTTATGGTGATAGAAGGCGACGAATATTTGACTTCTCCCATCGACCGCCGCCCCAAGTTCCATTTGTATCATCCCAATGTGGCAATAATCACAGGTATAGAATGGGATCATATTAATGTTTTCCCAACCTTTGATATATATCGTGACCAATTTGCTCAATTCATCAATCTGATTGAGCCGGGAGGCACGTTGGTCTACTGCGAGGAAGATGCGGAAGTGTGTGGTGTGGCTCGCAATAATCAGCGTACCGATATCGAGAAGATTCCGTATTCTGTTCCCAATCACTATGTCGATAATGGGGTGACGGTTTTGTCCGATACGGCAACCGAACTGTCTATTTTCGGGCACCATAACTTGCTTAATCTTAATGCGGCACGCTGTGCATGTCGTCAGCTTGGTATAAGCGATTCCATGTTCGATCAGGCTGTTGCCTCTTTCGAAGGGGCTTCCAAACGCCTGGAATTAGTTAAAAAGAATCCGAACTCAGCCATGTATAAGGATTTTGCCCATGCTCCATCCAAATTACGTGCCACTATTGCTGCAATGCGCAATCAATATCCAGAACGAAAGTTGGTGGCATGTATGGAATTACATACCTATAGCTCCCTGACTGCCGAGTTTATTAAACAATATGCTCATACGATGGATGATGCTGATATAGCATGTGTTTACTATAGTCAACATGCCCTTCAGCTGAAGAAATTGCCTCAGCTGAACCCCGATGAGGTTAAGGACTCTTTTGCGTCCGACTCGGTCCAGGTTTTTGTCGATTCGTCAGAGTTGGTCAATATGCTCAGAAACATGGAATTCTCTGATACAAATCTGCTGATGATGTCTAGTGGCAATTTCGATGGCATCGATTTCTCGGCACTTGCTAATGAATTGATTCGATAAACTACATATTATTATGGCAAATTCAAAATTTGAAATAGGAGACAAGGTTAAGTTTTTAAATGATATAGGTGGTGGTATTGTTACAAAAATCAGCAACGGTATGGTCTATGTGCAAGACGATTCCGGTTTTGATATACCAATGGCTCCCAATTCTTTGATACGAATGGCCGACCAAGAAGGTGTGGCAAAAGTGTTTAACATTAAAGATGAGGATATGCCACCTGCATCATCTTCTGTAACGAACAAATCAACCTCAACGGCTGTCTACAAAGAACCCACTATTGAGGAACTGGAAGATGAGATAAAACGGCTTAAATCGCAAAATGCCAATTTGCAGCACCAAATTAAACAATTGAAAACGCAAGTGTTGAGCTTGCAACGTACATTAGCACGATATAGTTGATGAGCACACAGATAAAAATTGGAAATTTATCCATGGGTGGCGGTGCCCCTGTAAGGGTTCAGTCAATGACAAACACCGATACCATGGACACTGTCGCCACGGTTGAACAAACTCTGCGCATGGTTGAGGCCGGCTGCGAGTTGGTGCGTATTACAGCACCCGATGTGAAAGCTGCCAATAATTTGTACAACATTAAAAATGAGTTGAGCAAACGAGGCTGCAATGTGCCTTTGGTTGCCGATATTCATTTCAATCCACAAGCAGCCGAGGTTGCAGCGTCAATTGTCGAGAAGGTTCGTATTAATCCCGGAAACTATGTCGATAGAAATAGGGGAAAGGTCACTTTTTCGGACCAGGAGTACCGCGATGAATTAAACCGTATCGGTGATAGAATGGAGAAGCTTATTGAAATATGTAAACTTCACGGTACGGCAATGCGTATAGGAACCAATCATGGGTCGCTCTCTGAACGTATTGTTACCACTCATGGCAATACGGCTGTTGGTATGGCTCAAAGCGCTATTGAAGTTGCAGAGGTGTGTCGTCGACAGGATTTTAATAAATTGGTGTTTTCGATGAAGGCTTCCAATGTTAAAGTGATGGTTGATAGTACACGTCTTTTTGTGCAGAAAATGCGCGAGTTGGATATGGATTATCCAATTCATTTAGGCGTTACCGAAGCCGGCGATGGAATGCAGGGTAGATTGAAAAGCGCGGCTGGTATCGGTGCGTTGCTTATCGATGGAATTGGCGATACCATTCGTGTCTCCTTGACCGAGGACCCTGTTCTCGAAATGCCTGTTGCTTACGATATCCTTCAGGCTGTTGGGGTCCGTATCACCAAATGTGAGTATATCGCTTGTCCTTCGTGTGGCAGAACTCTTTATGATATACAGTCGGCCCTGCAGGCTATCAAGGATAGAACAAACCATCTTAAAGGCATCAAGATTGGAGTGATGGGTTGTATTGTTAACGGACCCGGCGAAATGGCCGATGCCGATTACGGATATGTCGGTGCGGGCCCGGGTACAATCACTCTGTATAAAGGAAAGGAAGTGGTTAAACCGAATATCGATCAATCCGAAGCCGTTGATGCATTGGTGGCATTGATTAAAGAAAATGGCGATTGGATTGATTAGCCTGTGATGACTTTTTGATGGCATTTGTGCAAAACCATTTATAAGTGGCATCAAAGCATTTGCAGCCTTGCAATAGGCATAGACTGGACCTTTGTTTTTTTATGTGATTTTTCTTCTCCTCTCGCAGTAGTCTCTCGGAGGTGGTAAGGCTGTTTCCGGTTCTATATTTCTTCAAGCCATTCTTCGTACGAGACACCCATTACTTGGGAGAAACCGGTCATGAATGCTGATGAATTGGAGTAACCGCATTCTTTGGCGAGGTTGTCTATAAATGAACGTTTTTTGGCCATTTGTTTTACTTTTTCCGAGCTTTCCTGTTTTGGTAAGTAGAGTATTATTTCTATCGATTTTTGAATTCTCATATGGTCAATGTACTCTGAGAACGACAAGCCATTATATTCGTTTATTATCTTAACCAAGTCTCGCTGGTTGATCTTGAGTGTATCGGAAAGTGAGGCCAATGTTATGTTGGGGTCCAAATAGGCCTCATCCTTTTCCATGAGGTCTAACAATTTTTTTATAATTTGATGGTATCTCTTTTCTTCTTCATGTATATCGTTTGGTAAAGAGTACAATTCTTCCTGTTCTTCATAGGTAAATAAATCTGTATTGTATGTTGATTTGTTGGGCTGGTTTTCGCCCCACTTGACAGAGCCTATCGATGGGTACTGTATGTCGGAAGAGTTTAGGTTGTCCGTTATTTGTTCGGCCGATTTTGTATGAGTGTGGCCATACCATGCAAAATGCACCTGACTGATAGTTGTTGATATTGCAATAACCCAGAATATCTCTGTCGATTCGAAATATATGACTTTGAGTATTAGAAGCAGCATGATTGTTGCAAGTGATATGACACAATTCATCAAGAGGAATTTGTTTCTTACAATGTCCTTTTCGTTTGTTGAATAATGTTCTTTTAATAGCTTGATATATGATTCAATTTTCCGAATGCATACGAATACAATTATAATCGTTTCTATGAAAAAGGCGATGTAGAAGATAAAATATGCAATGACTATCAGAAGATTGTATGAAATATTTCCGGGAATAAAACTGAAATCTTTGAAGTACAGTACCTGTATGGCATAGTGTCTGCAATCGTCTATACTGCATGTTAGCGACATTGCCGACAAAATTATTGTCATTGCAATGGGTAAGATGAGCACCTGTCGGTTTTTCTTCGTTAGCCCTTCCGGTTGCGTAAGCGAACAGACAAATATGTAGAATAGGGGAGCGGCAAATAACGAAAGTATCGAAAATGCAAAATTGAGCAGGTATTCCGTTACCAAATAATCATTGAAACGGCAAGCATAGAAAAAGAATGTTAACCCGATGATTACTTGTGCTCCAAGTAACGACATATTGGTTTTCGATATACTGGGTTTCGTTAAAAAACTGTATATCGGCAATACGGTCGATGCTATTGCAGGTATAAGTAATATGATGAATAATGAATTCATTTATAGGTTAATTTCTTTATGATTGGGTCCATTTTTGATGCGTCGTAGTCAAGGTTGACGACAAGTACACTGAACGAGATTTGTAAGAAGGTTAGAATGAATACCGAGACCGAATGAATCCATTCAATATGGTTGCCGGAATATGTGATTACAACTATCATGGCGGTAATGATTGTGGCAAGAACCGAAAAAAATGTGATAAATCGACTGAATCTCATCGCGTATTTAGTCAGCTCGATTTTGTAAGTCTTGAGATGTGTGAGGTATCTGCTGAGTTTACGCCAGCCAAGAAAAACAAACCCCAGTATCTCTAATACCAAAAACACTACCGAACCATAGTAGTTCCATACAATCATGATATTCCAAAAGGGGTCGTCATATTTCCCCCACTCGGGGAATCCTTGTTGGTAGTTGGAAACCAACATTTCATAGTGTTCTGCACCCAGGTTTAATGCACAAAACGACAAAACGACAAGGTATATTATTGCAGGTATGAATGCTCTCCTGTTTTTTAATTTCAATCCGCCTTTTCGTTCGGTATATTCACAGATGAAAAGGTAGTATAAAGGCGGACATATTACTCCTGATACAGTGTATAAATAGTCATATATGAAACTATTATATCGGTTGTTGCTGTTCCAAACGTTGAACAGTATCAGAGTTACTCCAACAGCCACCTGGGTAATCAATAGCAACCATTGTGCCCGATTTATGTTTTTGAGGTGAAGAAGCACAAAAATCGGACCAGCAAAAGATGCTACGATTGGGATGATATTTAAATAGAAAAAATCCATAACTCCTTGCAAAGGTACAACTTTTTTTTAAATTAATAAAATTTTGTATATTTGTTAAATAAAAAAAATAATTATGAAAAAGTATATATCTCTATTTTACTGTGTATTATTATGTTGCGGCTTGTGCGCACAGACGTCAATGTATGACGAAAATGTTAATGCAATGAATCAGATACGTCAGGCGGTTGAGCAGGCAAAGCTTTCTCAAAAATATGTCTTGTGTCAAGTGGGGGGCAATTGGTGTCCGTGGTGCATACGTTTTGCCCATTTTGCCGATACTAATGCAACTGTGAATAAAATTATAAAGGACAATTTTGTCTATATCCACGTCAACTACTCAAGGGAAAATAAAAACCCCGAAGCAATGAAGTTTTTAGGCAATCCTGCCCGTTTCGGATTCCCCGTTTTTGTGATACTGAACGGTGACGGTAAGCCTATTCATATACAGAATTCCGCTTACCTTGAGAAGGATAAAAGCTATTCCGAAAAATTAGTGTCCGATTTTTTGCTTAACTGGACACCGGCCGCTGTCAATACATTGAAATGACAGGCACGCAGATTTCGTTTGAACGTAACCGCAGACGTTTTTATTGATAGTGTATAAAGCATCAACGCAGGCCACAAGCCTGCGTTGATTATTATGATGCGTTAGAATTTTCAATTCTCTACGAATTGCTGTTTTCGGCAGCATTTCGGGCGCGTTTGCGCTCTGTCTCATCAAGTATGATCTTACGGATACGCAAGTTCTGAGGAGTGATTTCAAGATACTCGTCTTCGCGGATATATTCCATGGCCTCTTCCAAACTGAATTTTATCGGAGGTGCTGTGGTCGATTTGTCGTCAGCGCTTTTACTGCGCATATTGGTTAGGTTCTTTGCGGTAACAACGTTGATTACAATTTCATTGCCGGGCCTGAGTCCTTCGCCGATAACCTCTCCTGTGTATACCATGTCGCCGGGTTCAATGAAGAACGAGCCCCTGTCTTGTAGTTTGCTGATACTATAGGCAGTCGACTCTCCTGTCTCTTTGGCAATAAGTGCACCGGGTTTATGACTGTCAAAGTCGCCTTTCCAGGGCTGGTATTCCAGAAATCGGCTTGCTATGATGGCTTCTCCGTTAGTGGCGGTTAACAATGAATTGCGCAATCCGATAATACCGCGGGATGGAATGGTGAATTCCAATTGTACGCGGTCGCCCTTTGTGTCGATGTTTCCGACTTCACCTTTGCGGCGGGTGACGATGTCGATAACCTTGCTCGAAAATTCTTCGGGAACCAGGATTGTAAGCGACTCGATGGGTTCGCATTTCTGCCCGTCAATCTCTTTGATGATTACTTTAGGCTGTCCCACCTGTAGCTCATAGCCTTCTCGGCGCATGGTCTCAATGAGAACGGAAAGGTGGAGGATGCCTCGGCCGTAAACAAGCAGTGCGTCGGGCGAACCAGTCTCTTCTATGCGCATGGC
>CALEPD010000045.1 GCA_937910265.1 uncultured Bacteroidales bacterium | reverse complement strand
TCCCACATAACCCCGGTCGAAAACATGGTTGCCGATTTTGGTGGCTTCCGCCCGGTCGGACCAGGCGGCTTTTTCCCTTGCGGTACCCTCCAGACGGCGGATCTCCCGTTTCAGCTTTTCGTTTTCGGAGAGTTCAAAGGCATCCTGCCTTTGCTTGTTTTCATACCAGGTGGAAAAATTACCCCGGCAGACTTCGATGTTGGCCTTGTTGATGGACAGGATGTGATCCACACATCCGTCCAGGAATGCCCGGTCGTGGGAAACCAGAATGAAGCCCTTTTTGCTATTCAAATACCGGCTCACCAGTTCACGGCCCCGGATATCCAGGTGGTTGGTGGGCTCATCTATCAACAGGAAATGATTCTCCTTGGAAAACAGCACGGCCAGCTGCAATTTTGTCTGCTCACCGTTGCTCAAGGTTTCATAGGGACGGTAAAGTACCGCATCATCCAGCTGCAATTTGGCCATTTCCCGTGCTAAGCGCCAGTATTCGTACTCCGGATACATCGCTTCCACTGCATCGATAGCCAGAATGCTTTGATCCGTCACATGGTAAGGAAAATAGGAAAACGCCACCGAGGTGGAAATACTGCCCCGATATTCGTACTTTCCAAGGAGCAGATTTAAAAACGTGGTCTTGCCCCGTCCATTTCTGCCGGTAAAGCCCAGTTTCCAGTTGGTGTCCAGCTGAAAGCTGACGTTCTCAAAAATGTTTTCGTAGCTGCCATCGTAGGCAAAAGTAAGATTGGTTACATTAATCAGCGACATAAAGTGCCCTCCAAATAATCAAAAATGGCCGCAGGAAGTCATCCAGCAGCCACAAACGCACACTTTCCCCCTACGGGCACAGTATCGCTATCCAAGCTGAAAGAACCCGCACTTCCTGCATTCCGGGCACAGCAAAACTAAGCGACGATACCGCCGCTTTTTCTCTGTTGCCCAAGTAATTAGCAAGAAGTAGTGCGCATCCTTTCAACTCCAATCTGTATCAGTTTTTGTTATTATAGCA
Source organism: uncultured Bacteroidales bacterium (assembly GCA_937910265.1). Taxonomy (GTDB): domain Bacteria; phylum Bacteroidota; class Bacteroidia; order Bacteroidales; family P3; genus Colimorpha. Next base: position 2,234 of record CALEPD010000045.1, on the reverse strand, counting down.
GAAAGGGCCTTCTCTTTCAAGTCCCCGCCGGAAAAACCGTTTTCATTGTTCATCATGATCATCAGCACCGGAATCTGCCCTTGCGCTCTGCCTTGGCGATGAGCATGGGATAGACCTTCGCGAAGGACATTGCAAATACCTTTTCATTTTCCATATCATTAAATTTTTGGTTCGCCAAATCAAAAACTATTCCTATTTGTCACAAAACGTTTACTGTCAGATAATAGTATAAATATTCTCAATTATTCGTCATAATAATATATTTCCATATTGATGGTATCGTTAAAGTTACCGTCAATAGTGTCATAATCGATGCTTTCTTCTTCAAGAATGAAGTCGGGATCGCAGAAGATATTGTAAGGAAGCTCTATCCTGTCGGAAGTGACGAAAGCCTTTTTATATTCTTTAACTAAAGTTTTATGAACCTTTTCAGCTTCGAGACGTGTTCTGAAGTCGCCGACACGAAGTCTGTAATAAGGCTGACCGAAAACGAGATATATCGGGATGTCTGGATATTTCAGTTGAAATTCCTTCATCACCTCATTGGCTTTTTCTACGGCGTCGTTACCCGACTCCATAAAGATCTGGATCCTAAATCCATCTATAGTATTATCATTATTATGAATTTTTCTCTGTCTTTGAATAAGTTGTTCGATGCGTTGATCCTGTTCTATATTGAGATAGCCTTCATTTTGTGAGAAGCAAGTCAGTGAAAGGACACACATTATCACGGTTAAAATACGTCTCATTATAAGCTTATAATTTTTTTTGCTAAAATAGCGAAAAAAGTGATACCATATAGCACAAAATATGTAATTTTGTAGTATATGATTTTTTTATGAACGAGAATTTAGACGCATACGGCAAATCATTCAGCAAGCAAGAGTTAGAGATAGAACGCGCTTTGCGTCCTGAAGCGTTTCAGAATTTCGCGGGTCAGGAACAAGTCGTCGAGAACCTTCTCATCTTCACCCGTGCCGCGGTACAAAGAGGCGAATCGTTAGATCACGTCCTGCTTCATGGTCCTCCGGGTCTCGGCAAGACCACGTTATCGCATATCATCGCCAATGAACTTGGTGTTGGCATGAAGATGACATCAGGTCCGGTGCTTGACAAGCCAGGCAATCTTGCGGGGCTGCTTACAAGTCTGGAAAAAAACGACGTGCTTTTCATAGACGAGATACATCGTCTCAGTCCAATAGTTGAAGAATATTTATATTCAGCCATGGAAGATTACCGTATCGACATCATGATTGAAAGCGGTCCTAATGCTCGCTCTGTACAGATTGCACTTAACCCGTTCACATTAATCGGCGCAACCACGCGTTCCGGCCTGCTCACCGCCCCATTACGAGCACGATTCGGTATCAACATGAGATTGGAATACTATAATGCGACAACACTATCAGGAATCATAAAACGCTCAGCATCTATATTGAGAGTACCAATCGAACATGAAGCGGCATTCGAGATAGCGCGCCGCAGCCGTGGAACTCCGCGCATAGCAAATCTCTTGCTGCGGCGCGTCAGAGACTTCGCCCAGATCCAAGGCAACGGAACAATAACGTTAGACATAGCCAGAATAGGCCTTAAGGCTCTTAACGTCGACCAACACGGACTCGACGACATGGACAACAGAATATTATCGACAATTATCGACAAATTCAAAGGCGGACCTGTCGGCCTCAACACCATAGCAACAGCCGTCGGCGAAGAAGCCGGAACCATAGAGGAAGTGTATGAGCCTTTCTTGATACAAGAAGGCTATCTGATGAGAACGCCCCGTGGACGCGAAGCAACCGAATTCGCATACAGACACCTCGGTAGAACAAAAGGCGCCGCCAACGGCGAACTGGAACTTTTCTAAAACCAAGGAACTTATTTCCTTTGTAAATTCTTTCGACTTTTACATACAGTCGTTCGTCTTTTTTTATTACCTTTGCGGTCCTAAAAAGACAGCAGAATCTTTCATTAAAAAACAATTATAAGTCATTATCATTCAAAGTTTTTTGTCATGGCAGAAACAAATACTGTTAACAAAAAGGCAAAGAAAAGCCACAAGTTTTCCATTGACTTCAAGCCACGCTTGTTCTCAACACTAAAGAATTACAACAAACAGATGTTCGCTAAAGACGCGATGGCCGGTGTTATCGTCGGTATCGTAGCTATTCCGTTAGCCATCGCTTTCGGTATCGCCTCTGGCGTAGGTCCTACCGAAGGTCTCGTCACCGCTA
>CALEPD010000044.1 GCA_937910265.1 uncultured Bacteroidales bacterium | reverse complement strand
TTATAACCACCTACACCGAACCACGCGAATACCATGAAGATTGCCATTGTGAGGCATGTCAAGAAAAACGCCGCATCGACGAAGGTGTAGCCTCGCTGCTCGAAACCGACCGCATGGCCCTTGAACCGAGCCACTTGATGCGTCACGAACGCAACAAAAAATAGTGCGTAAAATTTTATTAATCCCGGTTTTAATCTGTGCGTGGGCATACAACACTGCCCATGCACAGATTGCTGGTATTAATACCCTTTCTGTGCTCGATATGCCCATCAGCGCCCGCACTGCCGGATTGGGACTCGATTACCTTTCAGTATTCAGCAACGACATAAATGTGGCCATCGACAACCCGTCAGCCATATACAACTGTCATGAGAACACGCTTGCATTCAACTATGTAAACATGTTTGGAGGAGCCAATTTTGCATCACTCTATTACAGCTTTTCCTCAAAAAGAATGGGTACATTCGTTGCAGGGTTGAGATATTTGGGATATGGTACATTTGAAGGCTACGATGAGTTTGAACAACCCATCGGCGAATTCAATGCCTCCGACCTCATCATGTCGATAGGGTGGAGCATAGCCATAGACTCCAACTTCTCTTTGGGAACACACTTGAAACCCGTTGTGTCGAAATACGAAACATATACAGCAGCAGCCATAGCCGTTGATGTGGCCGCAAGTTTTGTCAGCGACAACAAACGGTTTTCCGCCACTGTTATGGGGCGCAATATCGGTGCCCAAATTGTCACATACGACAACCGTACAGAATCCATTCCATTCGAAATTTCGGCAGCATGTTCATATAAACTCGAAAATGCTCCATTCAGAATTTATCTCTCGGCGGTAGAGTTGCAGCGTTGGAACCTCCGCTACGAAGACCCATTCAATCCCTGGACAGAATATGACCCCTTTACCGGTGAGACTACAACCATTAGTACCGCCAGCGCCTTTCTCGACAATCTGGCACGGCACATACAGTTTGGAATTGAGCTCAATATTGGTAAATCATTATTCGTTCGTGCTGGCTACGACTACCGCCAAGGTCGCGAAATGGATGCAGTCAACAATATGAACACCAGTGGATTCTCATTTGGAATAGGATTTGACATCAAAGGGTTTGAATTCGCATACGCACGTAACAACTATCATCTCGGCCAAGCACCCAATTTCATTTCCATAACAACCTCGCTCGACCGATTTTTCAAGTAACCTCATTACAATAACCAGATAATGAAACTAAAGCTCGTTGTCTCATCGTCAACCAACCCATACCTCAATGTGGCAGTCGAGAATCACCTCATGTCGTTACCTGCCGACGATACAGTCACACTCTACTTGTGGAAAAACCGACGCACTGTGGTTATAGGTCAAAACCAAAATCCATTTGCGGAATGCAACGTAGAGCTCTTGTGCAATGAAGACGGACATGTCATGCGCCGCACAACAGGTGGAGGCGCTGTTTATCACGACGACGGAAACATTAACTTTTCTTTCATCACCACTCACGACCATTACAATCTACAGCGTCAGTTCTCGGTTATAATTAATGCCGTTGCCAGTTTTGGTCTGCAAGCCGAAATCAGCGGACGCAATGACCTTTTATGCGAAGGACGTAAATTTTCAGGGAATGCCTTTTCGAAAACAGCCACCCATCGACTGCACCATGGTACTATTCTAATAAAGAGCAACGTATCGGATCTTAATCGTTACCTTAAAGTCAGCGAAACCAAACTGCACAAACATGGTGTAGCGTCTGTACAAAGCCGTGTAGTCAACCTCTCAGAGCTGGCTCCCATCACATCGGAAAACATCGTACCCAAACTCGTTGCCGCATTCGAAATGGTATATGACGGTAAATGTGAAGAAATCAGTTTCGACATTCTATGCAATACTGCTGCTGTGCAACAACTGGTTGAATCGTACAGTAGCGACCAATGGGTTTACGGTAAATGGCGCCACTTTGTAGCCAACCGTAAGGGTGCTTTTGAGTGGGGAGAAGTGGCTGTGTCGGTTGATATTGATGAAGTGGCGGCAATAATACGTTCTATTGAAATAGCGACTGACGGACTTGAGCCTGACACTATTGAATTGGCCAAGCAGTTACTAACTGGTGCAAACACAAAGTCGAAACCACAGTCTGAAAACCGTATCATAACTGACATTATAAATCTCATATACTCATAAGGTAGGTTCTATAAATTCCATATCAGAAAAAGTAGCAACAGTCAGAATGGGTTCAAATGTATCAGCGCTTTTGCCCTTAGTTTGTCATCTATTCGATTGTCAGTCGGTTAACACACTACATTATTCCCTCATTATGCGCCCAAATCTGCTCGAAATAAGAACCAAATCGCACGAAATCAATTTGGAGAACCCACCATAAACAAATACAAAAGTAAGACAACAAACTGCTAATGCAAAAGATTATATTATGGCACTAATCAAATCGTATAAAGGTCTTTCACCCCGTTGGGGAAAATCATGCTATTTCAGCGAAAATGCAACAATAATAGGAGATGTGGTAATGGGTGACGAATGCTCAGTGTGGTTCAATGCTGTGGTAAGGGGAGATGTTGCCCCCATTACCATTGGCGACAGAACCAATGTGCAAGACGGTGCCTGCATTCATGTAACCCATGAAACCGGACCCACTCATATCGGCAGCGATGTAACCATTGGACATAACGCTGTAGTACATGCGTGCACCCTTCACAATGGAGCCCTTATAGGCATGGGAGCAACCCTGCTTGACGACTGTGTTGTGGGCGAAGGTGCGATTGTCGCTGCCGGGGCACTTGTACTGCAAGGAACACAGATTCCGCCACACGAAATATGGGGTGGTGTTCCTGCAAAATTCATAAAACCCACCATTCCCGGACAAACCGACAATGCAGCTCATTACGTTGAGTACGCCAAAGAATATATGAAAGACTGAACATAGGTCGCACAATTTCAGATGCACCAGATATCAGTCCAATATATCATATAGTGGAGGGCAACCAAGCCCTCCTTTTCTATTTCCATTGCTTGATAGGCTATTATATTCGTTAATAAGTCGGAATTGACAGACCCTATAATATGGCAATAAACTAATAAAAAAGACGGAAACCAACGGCTTCCGTCTTTTAAAACAAATCGTATCTAATTTAGGTTTGTTGTTTTTGCAATTATTTAATAGACCAATGTGAATGTACCTTCCAAATCCCATGTATTGCCTTCGGAATTCTTAGCCTTTATATTGGTAATATGCAATTTACATTTATTTGATGCACTATTGATCAAGTCGATTGCTGAAGGCGGTAAATAACTTCCGTTTACCTTAACATCGATACCGTCGTCAACACGTATGTTGAAGCTAACTACATCGGGTTCCATAATTACGAAATCATCGTTCTCGACAACAACGCGCAACTGCATCTGGTCTTGGGCAAGGAAGTCGTTGACTTTAATCTTTTTCTTCTCTGGAAAAGAGCCCAAATAGAGTGTAGGCTTGGGCAATTCCTGTACATCGACTTTGAATGATTTGATGACGTTATAGGAGGATCCTATTTGCTCTACAACATTGACTCTTACAGTTGATTCGACAATAGGAGTGAGGATATAGTCGAGCATAGTTCCCTGTCGGTCGCGTACAAGTTTAGCCGTTTTGTGGTGTGCACTGGGATTGTCGAGAATCACTCTAAGATTGTCCGATTGGGCATAGTATCCTTTAACCTTAACAGTAAAACCGTTTTCGATGTTGAGGTATGCTACCATATAGTCGGCAGCCACTCTCTTAAAAACAAGCTGAATATCATCTTCTTGATCAACCACAGAAGTGGGTTCCTGTACAGCGTTTAACGAATTGGACACAACCGATTGGGCCACTCCCGAAAAGGGAATTACAGACATTATTGTAGCTAAGAATAGATAGGAAAACTTTCTCATTTATATATAATTTTCTGATATCGAAATAAATAATAAAATAAGCAATACTTAACTCAAATAACAAATATACAAATTTTATTGAAATGTAAAGAAGAAAAAGTTCTGTAACCAAGCAGAACACGAGCCCCTATACTCTAAAACCGATTGGCCGTGTATGGTGTAGAGATAAAGTTGGATGGCTACAATTCACTTATTAATTGTATTTTTGTACAAAACATAAACTATGGGAAAAGTGTATAAATTACAGTGTCTCAAGTGCGGAAGCATTGTAGAACGGATGGTGGGTATAGATATAATGGGGCAAGGAACGCTCTATTGCAACAAATGCGGCGCAGCAAAATGTATCGACTTCAGCAATGGATGGGAGATGGTTGATTTATGCATCTGCGGTGGCACTTTTGATGCCGAAAGCATGGGAAAATGTACCTCATGCAATACTTTATATGATAAAAATTCAATTATTGAAAATCAATAAATAATGAAACATAAAACATACTATACTAATGGCACCTGCAGCCAAGCCATTGAATTTGACATTGCCGACGACAATACTTTGCACAATGTAGTATTTTACGGCGGCTGCAACGGCAATTTACAGGGAGTGGCAAAGTTGGTTGAAGGAATGAAAATTGACGATGTGATTAAAAAACTAAAGGGCATCAGCTGCAATGGAGGCCCTACAAGCTGTCCTGACCAATTGGCCACAGCATTGCTGCAAAGCAAATAAGATTATCCTACACCCAAATCGGTATTATTGACAAGCACTTCAACATCGGATGCATGTTGAAGTGTTGGATATATCTCGTCGATAAACCATTTCACCAATTCGTCATCACGCCGCACTGGTGTTGTGTTGTTACAAAATAGATTGACACTACAATACTCGAAATGGCTGCGCGCAATGGCAATATCGTTGACAATGCGTTGTTTATTCTCACCAAGTGTGCAGCAAAGCAAACATACACCTTGAAAATGGCGACTCAATTCCACCGGTCCTATTTCATCAGGAATACCCTTTTTCCACTGATTGCGCAGCAGAGGGTCAAATGTCTCGACTCCGCAACGAAACTTAACTGTGGCTGGGGCAAACTGCAGGGCAAACTCGCGCAGCTGATGTCGATACATATAGTGAGACTCAAACCACAGGGTATGAATACGCTTCAGTTTGACAATTTTTTTGATGTATTCAATTGTGTCGCAGTCGAGTTCGATTGCCGAACCCGAATTTATGATGTCGAGCACACCATAGATGCCCTGTACGCGGTCAAGAACACTTTTGTTTATGGCGAATGAATTGTCGCTGATGTCGGTATGATAATCGCAAAAAGTGCATTTACGCCATTTGCAACCTTGTCCTTGAAGCAATAAAAACTCGCGTGGAAATTTCGTATCGATAATATGGTACCGTTCCATAATTAGTACGCTATATGCTTTTTCAGTTTAGCGATAACAGCATAGGCCAAAGGTGTTCCAAAAACAACTTCGATTATCAGTTTGGAAAAGTATTGGAACAATATCATCAAGAGCAAATCGCGTGATGACACAACCCCCAGGAAGGCAATGAGCACGAATGGAAGCGAATCGAAAATATAGGCCACCGCTGAACTGCCAATAGTACGCAACCAGAGATGGCGTCCATTGGTGTACTTCTTGATGCGTTCCATGAGCCAAGCATTTGAAAGTTCGCCCAACAGGAAGCCAACGAGAGATGCGATGACAATACGAGGCACATATGAGAACACTCCGTTGTAAGCGCATGCTGTAGCATCCAAATAATCAGGAGAGGGGAGCCACACTCCGATTTGGGTACATATCACAAGCAATATATTGCACGCAAGAGTGAGGAATATAACCTTACGCGTGGTTTTGTATCCCCATATTTCTGTCAGCACATCGCCTAACATATAGGCAAACGGAAAGGTTATGGTACCTGCATCGAAATAGAATAATCCGAAGATACCAATGACCTTTACGGCCATGACATTGGAAGTAAGGTAAAGCGTAATAAAAAGAGCAGTAACAATCATTAATGCTGACTGACTGCTGATTCGGTTTTTGAAAGGGTTTTCCGACACCTTAATCATAATTCAATTATTTTGTTTTTCCTGAAGAACGTTTCTTTTTGCGCCCCTCCTTAAGTTTCTCTGTCAAGAATTTCACTTGTTCGTCCGTCAAAATATTATCAATTCGAAGACGAACCTTGTAGTATTCCTTCTGAATGGCTGCACGAATATCCGCTTCACGATCGTATAGAATAAATAATTTTGCTGCGATGGCTTCAGACGAGGGTGCATCCAGCAAAAGAGTAATGCTGTCGCGCAAGTCGACGTGCTGTGCTTTGAGTGTTCCAATATTCTTTTTGGCTTGTGCAGAGAGGCGTTCGAGCTTGCGTTTCTGAACGGGGGTGAGGTCTTCAACCAAAGACTCAATTCCAAAACACATATTGTTTTGGTTTTTATGGTTACCCTGAGCATTTTGCGCAGACAAGCCATATAACAACGACAGCAATAGGGCAAGGGATAGTAATTTTCTCATAGGCGACATTATTCCGCTGCCATCAAGACATCAACAAAATCGGCGTTGAGGTATTCTTGATATGCAGTATAATTATAATAAGAATCTGCATTTAATTCGTAAGAAGTGGCAATCATGTCACCAATCATGTCATCGTTGTAGTCACTCGAATATACTCGAGTAACATCAATCACTGCCAACCCGATGAAGCAGGCTGCTGCTATAGAGGTGGTGCGCAACCACATGGGCATAGGCTTGTGACGTGGAATTTCGGGTAGTGAATTCATCACATCATCCACAACGTCGACAGGATATGGACACTTTGAGTTGCCCAATTCCTTTAACAGTATATATAAATCATCTTTCATTTTTCAACAGTTTCTGAAGATTCTTTTTTGCTCTAAATATCAACGACTCGACTTTTGACAAACTGCACCCCATTGCGTCCGCGATTTCCTGATATGTGAAATCCTCGTATGTATAGAGAACCAAAGCGGTTCGTTGTTCATGTTTCAATTTTCCAATTGCAAGTCGCAAAGCATCCAATCGTTCATCATTGACAATTTGTTGTTCGGCATTTTGATAGCCTGAAGGGCGGTCGTAAGCAAAATCGTGTGAATCGACAAGAGGCGAACGCTTTTGCTTGTACAAATATTTACATGTTAAATTAATAGTTATTCGATAAATAAAAGTACTCAATTTAGATTTATATTGAAAACGGGGCAGCGAGATGTACAACTCGACAAACACTTGCTGAGTCAGTTCTTTCACATCGGCCTTGGTTCCACAAATCTTGTAAACCAAATTGGCAACGACTGACTGGTATTTTTTCACAAGCAGCGCATAGCGATCCTTGTTGCCAGCTAAGACTTCTCGAACAATAAGTTCGTCCTCAATTATATTGTTTGGTACTTTGTACATGTGAATAATTGCATTATCACATTGTAATCACTTGTTTTTTTTCTTGAAAATCTTTTTGCGGAAGAGCCAAAGGCATGCAACAATAAAGAAAAGCAACAAAAGACCGACAGTGATAAAAGTTTGTTTAAGCCCTTGAGGAGCAAGGCCCATCAACATCAGTACAGGGAACCCGAATACGATGGCCGGGATGGTTTGAAGAACGAGGTTGTTGGCTGCTGGTGTTTCGAATTTGGGGTCGATTTCGCGCAATAGAATCATTCCGTTGCTTGCAGTACCGGTAAGCATGCCAAACATGGAGAAAAAGCCTTCGTATGGGTAATCAGGATAGAGATGCTTGCACACTTTCTGGAGAAACCAAAATGTGGCGAGAGCACCGACGACAGCAACCAAGAGAAATGGCAACCAGATAGTGCTGAGATTTTCGAAACTGATTGCAGCAGTACCGGCAACAATCATAATATCGAAACAAGTTCCGCTAATGCGGTTGAGCATGTAGTTGTTGATGTACTCGCGTTTCATGATTTTGGCGCGTTTGAATCCATTGAGAATGCTCTTCATCAAAACGCCGAGCAGAGTGCCCCACAAAAAGTTGAAGCCCCATACCATAGGTTTGATTGTTTTTGTGCCGAAATCACCCAAAACGAAGAGATTTTCCACGTTGGTTCGTGCGCCAAAGGGCATTTTTACGCAGATCTTATGTGTTCCCGCCTC
>CALEPD010000043.1 GCA_937910265.1 uncultured Bacteroidales bacterium | reverse complement strand
GATGTGGCCGTCGACATCCGGCTGGAAGTACACGGGTTTCTGCTGCTGGATGTCGGGGAGGTCGGAGACTCCGAGGAGCAGGTCGGTGTCGCTGCGCTGGCGCAACAGCCCGAGGTCGTAGATCGATGCGATCTCGTCGAGCCATGGCCGTCGCGGGGCCGGGATTCCTGCCGAAGACGCGGCGGCGATAAGGGATGCCACCAGGCGCTGCTGGTCTGTCGGCCCCAGGTCCTTTTCCTCGGTCTGGGTGGAATTCCGCTCTTCCCACCTGGTCTCGCCACCGAACTTCAGCTCGGCGACGTCGATGTCGGGTCTGTCGATCTCTTTCGTGGTCCAGCCGCCCGCGTAGCCGGACTGGAACTTCATGAGCCGGCCAGGGCCGGTCTTCGCGACGCCGCGTCCGGGAATGGCCGGGTCGAAGTGTGCAGCGTCCTGGATCCCGACAACGTCCTGGCTGTCGGACTCATCGGCCATCCGGAGCGCCACCCGAAGGTTGGTGTTTGCGCGGAGGTTGTCCTCTGACTGCTCAAGGTTGAGTTTCTGCATGTCAATGGCTACATTGTTGAGCAATGCGCCCACGATAGCTTGACCATTGATGCCAACGGCTGCGGTGATACCGAGTGTACCATTGTCGGGCATCTCAATAGGCATGCCGCCAAAGTTCATCTTGTAGCCCATCATAGACTGGAATGCCCACGACATGTCCACCGATGGCAGCATGCTGGCGATGGTTTGCCAACGGCTGGCGTATGCTTTTTGCACGGCCAGGTCGGCGTTGCGCAGACTGCGGTTGGTCTCGACGGCGTAGTCTTGTGCCTCGGTGAGGCTTAGGTTTAGGGTGGCGGGCACATCGCGTTCAGGTGCTCGCTTGGTGGCTGCCATCACGTGGTCTTCTGCCACCATGTTCGCGGTAAGGGCGAACAGAAACAGACTTAATACAATTTTTTTCATTTATTATTATGGTTTAATATGATTGTCGTTGTTATTTCTTGACGGCTTGTTCCAGCGAGAGTAGTCCTTCTGGTGTGAAGATACCTCGCAGGAGAATATCCATGGATGTTTTGCCTATGTGGCGTATTTCTTGTACGCTTAGTTCGTGACTATCGGTGTATTCTGCCAACATGAGGTGGGTATTGACCATGAGCATGGCAGCCACTTCTATGTCTATTGCGTTGCGGAAGATGCCTTCTGCCTGACCTTTTTGCAAAAATTGTACCAAAAACTGCTTCATCACGTTGCGCATGCGTTTGATATGTTGTTTGTGCAGGTTGGGGTAGTATTTCTTTAGGTCATAGAGCATGGGTGGTGTTTGGTGGGTACATTTTTCGGTTCGGCGCGCAATTTTTGTCCAGTCGGTAATACATTGTACGACAGATTTTCGGTCCACCAGTTGTTGTACGTCGTTGGCCATTTTCGCTTCGTGTGCAAGTAGGATGGCTTCTACGAGGTCATCTTTGGAGGGGAAATAGACGTAGAAAGTTTTTTTGGATATACCCAATTCTTTGCATAGTTCATCTATGCTGACAGAGCGTATGCCCACTTGTTGCATACGCGGTGTTGCCACTCGGAGTATATTTTCTTTCATGTCTGTCATTGTGGGTTCTCTGTCTATCGTTGTTGGTTCCCCGTCTTGCCCGTTACCACTCCGTTACCACTCGGTTACTGTGCTGTAGTTTCCTGCAAGGGTTGGCGCTGGGGGAGTGCACGTCCTTCGCTTGTTGGGTACTATGCCATTGTACAAAAAGCGTGCAAAGGTACTGCTTTTTTCTCAAATAGGCAAATGTTTTAGGAAACTTTAACACTTTTGTAGTTCCCAAGTTGCAATTCCGTCAATCTGTCACTACTCAATTATTATTATCCAAGTGATTACATAAAAAAATGTGTCGATACTATGGATATGGGCGGTCGTGCCTAATCATTCATCATTGTATGATGACCATTCCGACAACAGGGGAGACAATTATAAAAATATAGACAATGATAATCAATAATAAAAGAACTACACCTGCAATAATATACGGTAACATCTTACTTATCCTCCTTTAAAACTACAATTAATTTAACACCTTCTACAATATATTCATTACTTTCATCTCTATATTTTTTGTCTTTTAATTTTTTAATATGACTAAGTTTTATCATATTACAAACCAGCTTTATCAATATCGCAGTTGAACGTCCGACGCCCTTGACAGCGATTAAATCTTCGTATTCTGCGATAATGACATAATAAACACTGCCGAAATGTTCGATAAGTTTTCTGGACAGCGGTCTGACATCACGACGCGGAATCGCATAGCTTAGCAATAATTCCAGCTGTTCATATTCAGTCAGCTTGTTGTCCAAGAATTTTTCTTTCAAGCGTTCGCGATGACCGATATAAAATTTATCGTTTGTATCTGGCATATTAAATCATTTTTTCGGTGAATATGATTGCACCGTCTTCGGTAATTCCAATCGTGTGTTCCCATTGTGCGGACAGTCCAC
>CALEPD010000042.1 GCA_937910265.1 uncultured Bacteroidales bacterium | reverse complement strand
GTCCGGACGGCGTGTGGGGCTTCTATTTTTATTCGTTCTATTACTACGTGTACTACTACTACCGTTTCGATGGTTTTCCTGTTCGTCCTGTTCGTTTGGGGAGTCAGAACTAACCCTTTTCCCCGCACATGCCCCCGCGCACCCACAATTGTTGGCAGGCGGGGCACGCACGGAGTGCGTCTGTCGCATTATAGGTCACAATTGCCGTCTCCATTTATAAGGAATATTCGATGGTAAATAAAAAAAACCTGGATTTATCCAGGCTTTTCTTATTCAATTTCTACTAATTAAGAGTTAGTTGTTTTTCTGCAATTTCTTTGAGAGGGCTTCAGCACCTGCGGAGATGGCTTTGTCGGCAGCCTTCTTGGTAGCATCAGCAGCTTTTTCTTTAATGCAGTTTTTGTACTCGGCTTCCATGGTGGCTTGGAAATCGGTGTCGTTCTGATAAGCTGCATATTCTGCGGTAAGGATGGCGCGGATGCATGCCTCTACAGAAGCGGGGTCGGTTTTGTAGCAGTTGCATTTTGCTTGAGCAGCTTCTTTTGCAGCGTTGATGACAGCAGTTTTGTCAACAGCAGCAGTTTCCTCAACAGCTACAGTTTCCTCAATTACGGGTTCTTCAACAGCTACAGTTTCTTCAACAGCTATTTCTTCAGTTACAGGTTCTTCTGCATTGTTGTTGCAAGAAATCATGCCAGCTACGAACAGTGCGCAGCCCAAGAAAAATAATGTCTTTTTCATAGTCTTTTTATTTTAAAATTATATTTGTTTAACGTTGCAAAGATAATGCTTTTTTTTTATACCGAAATGTTAAAATGCAATAAATTGGTGGAAGTAGGCGTTTTTGTTATGTTTTAAAAAGATATATTCAATTATGCAGACCGTAAAGTTGGGTAAGTCGGAACTCGTTGTTCCGAAAAATGGTTTTGGGGCATTGCCTATTCAGAGAATTTCTAATAACGATGCTGTGTATCTGATTCAGAAAGCATTGGACCACGGAATGTACTATTTCGATACCGCGCGTTTCTATACCGACAGTGAGTCGAAGATGGGAGAGGCTTTGCACGACCGTCGCGACAAGGTTGTCATCAGCACCAAAACAGGAGCCACAACGGTGGAGGCATTCTGGAAGGATTTGGAAACCAGCTTGTCGTTGCTGCGAACCGATTATATCGACCTGTATCAATTTCATAATCCATCGTTCTGTCCCAAACCAGGCGACGGAACAGGCCTCTATGAGGCAATGCAGTCGGCCATGGCTCAAGGCAAAGTCCGTCATATCGGTATCACAAACCATCGTTTGGCTGTGGCAAGTGAGGCCATTGAGAGTGGTTTGTACGAGACGCTTCAATTCCCCTTCTCCTATCTGGCCTCCGACAAGGAGTTGGCTTTGCTAGATGCCTGTGCCAAGCAAAATGTTGGATTCATTGCCATGAAAGGTCTGGCTGGAGGTTTGATTAATCATGCCGCCACAGCTTATGCCTACCTCGCCCAATTCCCTCATGTGGCGCCTATTTGGGGTGTTCAGCGCGAGTGCGAGTTGGATGAGTTTATATCGTTCCAGGACAATCCCCCAATCCTCACTGACGAAATGTTGCAACGTATAAACCACGACCGAGAGGAGTTGAGCGGTGATTTCTGTCGTGGATGTGGCTATTGCCAACCTTGTCCCATGGGTATCGAGATTGAGAGTTGCAACCGTATGTATCTTTTCCTGCGTCGTGCACCTTATAGTGTTTATCTTACCGACGCTTTTGCCGAAAAGATGAAGCAAGTCGAGCAGTGTATCGAATGTGGACAATGTAAATCAAAGTGTCCCTACGGTTTGGATATCCCTGTTTTGTTAAAGCGCAACTACGAAGACTTTAAGGAGCATTGGTCACGCAAGGACGAGCTCCTTTAAGATGGTGTCATCTTCACATTGACACCATCCCATTTTGGTCTGTTTTCTGTGCAATTTGAATCGGCATCAAGCATCGGTTGTTGACTTTTCCAATGCCAATACCACCAGTGTGCCGGATTCTACCTTGAATTTGACTTCCCAACGGTCAAATGGCATGGCGTATATTCTGTTGGGGTCATTATGGTATTGTGGTCGGGGATCCTGCGAGAGCACTTCGTTGAGCGGGTTGCGTAAATGTTCGGGTATCTGATTGCTAATCGAATCGGGAATTTCTATTTTGAGTTCGGACTCCCAGGGTATGTCGGCAAAACCGCCCCGTGCTTCCGGATGGCTGTCGGTATAGGGTAAATAGGGCTTAATGTCGTATATCGGGGTTCCATTCAGCAAATCGGCACCTTCAATAAGTATTGTAGGGCCCAATTCTGAATCGGTTTCAACGCCCAACAAGCGTACCGACGACAACCCTAATTTGTTTGGACGGAAAGGACTTCTGGTTGCAAATACACCTAATCTCTTGTTGCCACCCAATCTCGGAGGTCGGACTGTTGGTTGCCATTTGTCTTCCTCTATCGCCGAAAACGACCATATAAGCCATATATAGTCAAAACCATCCAATCCGCGCAGGGCTTCCGGATTGCGGTATTCGGGTTCAAACACAATGCGTGCAGGTGTTGCTGCGAGGCCCGCTTGGCGTGGTATCCCGAATTTGCTGGGATAGAGGCTTTCTATATGTGCGATTGTTTTCATGGACTTTGGCTGCGTGGTTCTTTGGTTGTGTGATTCGAAATAATGCCTGGGTCGCAGTGGCACTAAAAGGTTAGGTATGGGGTGATGAGGTACGACAGCCCTGCACACAGTATCCCTATTCCGGCACCGGCCATCACATCGCCGGCCCAATGGCGGTTGTTGTATATACGCATCAGTCCCACTCCTGTTGCCACAGTATATCCGGCAACAGCAATATAGGGGTGCTTTTCACCATATTCACGTCGAAGTATTTCAGCGCCTACAAATGCTGTGGCAGTATGCCCCGATGGAAAACTGTTGAAGCTTCTTCCGTCAGGACGTTGTATTTTTGTGGTGTTTTTCAGTGTGAGAACAGTGGCTGCCATGGAAATGTAACTAATTGCAGTCACTTTTGCTATATCTTTGTATGAATGTTTGCTTTCCAGTCCGCACGCCTTGAGCAGGTAAACCGATGCTGCTGGCACATATTGGAAAACATCGTCTATGCGAAAAGGATTGTGTCCGTTTGATTGTACATAATCTCTGAGGTCAACGCTCAGTCCTTTCAGGTACGGGTTGAATGTGAAAAGCGATCCACTGGTCACCAATACAGATGGTGCGGCTATTTGTCCTATACCAAAAGGCTTTTTGGCAAGACTGTCGGCTGCCAATCGTTGTGCGTGACTGTTGCTGCATAATATAAGCGATAGGCATACAATAGCCAATGTTTTAATAGGGAAGAGGGTGTTTTTTTTTGTAAGGGTCTGCATGTCTCCTTCGATTGACTGTCGGGGCGGTTTGATGATTGTTTTGGTGAAATCTTTTCTGGCAAACGTCTTCGGTGGAAATTGCTGTCGGTTGGTGCTATATTTCCGCTAAAACCAATTGGTTGATGGGGTTGAGCTTCGGCAAACAATGGCATGTGTCATGCTGGAATGCAAATTCTATGTCGTTTTGGTATCCCAAACGTTGCAGGCGTTCGACATGGGATGCTTTGCTGCTATATTGCAACAGGTCGTTTTTCGCAATATTCCACAAGTCGATGGCCATGTGGGTGGAGTCGTTTCCTGCTGTGAATAAGCCGCTTTCAATGAGTCGTTGTGCAACTTCTCCAGCAAAGAGTACATCTTCTATCCCGGCATCTTGATTCCATCCGCTACAAACAACCACGGTGTTTTGGGGCTTCTCTGTCAATTGTTTCAGCAGGACGCTGATGTTCGAGAAACTCCCCACATAGGAACGGTTTGCATGCGCAGTTTTCAGAATACATGATGTGCCGTTTGTACTGCTGAATGCAATACGTTTGCCGGTGAGGTCCATCTTGAGGTATTCTGTGGGCGAATTGCCGAATTCAGCCTGCATTATTTTGATGCCGTTGCGTTCGGCGGCTATATGGAATCCGTTGTGTCGGTATTTGGGCAGTTGACTGATGGATGTAAGGGGCACAATCACCTCTGCGCCAGCAGTAAATGCGGCACATATGGCCGTTGTTGCCCTGAGTATGTCTACTGCCACTGCGGTATAGGGCTGTTTCATTGTATGCGGTTCGTACAATGCGGGGCTGACAAAGACGTCGATTGTGTACATCATTTTTTTTTCGCGGTGATACGATTTAGTCAACGAAGCATCCGTTTTCGTATTCCTCCATGGGTATCCTGTTTATCTCCATGGATCCTTCTTC
>CALEPD010000041.1 GCA_937910265.1 uncultured Bacteroidales bacterium | reverse complement strand
CCACTCTAATGAACAATTTGGTACTGAACTACAGCAGCAGTTTCAACCCCTATATTATCGACGAAGGTGGACGCATCCGCGACCAACTGGTATGGGAGCAAGAGGGCAAATTGTTTCGCAAAAATGACGCAAACTGGAGCGCCCAATTGTCATGGAATCTGAACAATAACACATTCAAGAACAAGGAAGAGCGAGAGGAAATCAACGGCAAAGCCGTAACTCCCATAATACAAAGCCCATACAATCACTATCCTGCACTCTTGGTTGGCGAATATGTTGACTTCAGCATGCCATGGAACCTCTCGGTAAGTTACACCCTGAACTATGTCAACAAGTATGTTGCGGCTTTATATAATTTTGAAAGCGAAATAATTCAAACCATTTCGTTGTCAGGAAACTTTGACCTTACCGAGAATTGGAAATTCTCATTCTCAACGGGATACGACTTTGTGAACAAAGGCATGTCATATACATCTATCGACATCTACAGAGACCTTCATTGCTGGGAAATGCGATTCGGCTGGATCCCATTCGGAGTATACAAAAGCTGGAATTTCCAAATCAACATCAAAGCACCGTCCTTGCGCGATGTCAAATATGAAAAACGTGAGGATTATCTGTCCTTATAAGAGACTCGCTAAACCGGCACATTCCATCTGTTATTCAATCCTTCATCAAGCAAATCAACTACTCTATTGTTTTCATGGAGTTTAACAGCCTATTCCCACCCATTTCAGCATACTTGACATCCGTCTGACCCACACCATTGGCCAGAATCATACCATATTACATTATATCAAATAATTACACAACACAACCTTGCTCTATGGATCATCGATAACAGTAATACGGTTTCGATGGTTCATAGGCACAATAAGAAGCATCACCAAACAAGCAAAACACACTGGGAAACAACTGTATACAACGAAGAATCTACAAAAAAACATACATAGATGATTCCCAGATACTTAGAAAATAAGCAATCCTTAAACCGATTGAAATTTGCAGGATTACAAAAAAAATAGTAATTTTGCAGAAAAATAAGTGCAGTTCCAGCTGAAACATGAATAACATAGACGAGAACGACATTGCCACCCCAAAAGGTGATACCAGTTCAGCCCCAAAAGGGAAACTATACTACTCCATTGGAGAGGTGGCTCAAATGCTTCATGTCAATGCTTCGCTCCTACGCTATTGGGAAAGCGAATTTGAATGCATTCGCCCTACAAAAAACAAGAAAGGCAATCGCTATTATACTCAGAAAACCATAGACACCCTCCGCAGAATACAACATCTGACCAAAGATTGTGGATACACCCTTGACGGAGCACGCGAACAACTCCGCCACAAAGGCAAGGAAGACGACAAAAAACAACTAATCGAAACGCTCACCGAAATCAAGTCATTCCTTGAATCGCTCAAGCAAACCCTTTAGTCATATTCCCAACAACACAGCCACATTTTTTTATTGCCATGGAAGCACGGATGCCGTTATCGCATCATGCTGTAATTCCATATATTCGACCGTGAAAAACAGCAAGGCATCATTGCATAACCGCGTTACGTTCGTTCTCGTCCCAAAAAGTAAGCGATCGATATGGGTTGTCGTTATCTTTTTGTCGTGAAACACGTACTTGATCAGCAACATGGTAGCAAATGGAGCGGTACTGTGAACAATATTTTGCCCAATCCGATTCGGAAAGCACCTTCTTTTCAGACAACTCACACAACATCTGATAAGCATGGCGCGCCTTGTGACAAGGATACTGTTCCCATAATTGATCGAGACGCCTGTTAACATCATGCCACGAGTTGAGAACACCGCCTTCCACGTCATCAATTAGCTGTTTTAAGTCATCATGCCGAACGAGTTGTCCGCCGACATTGAACCACTGCATACACCGCTTATTGTCGGCAAGCGTCAGCGGAGGCATATCCTCGCCATACAGATCGCACAAGGTCTTGACAGCATAATAGATGAGCATTTCCTCATATGTACGGTAGGCTGCTCCAGCCTTAAGAATGACGGTTTTGCGGCGGCTGTTCTCCATGCCGTCGGCGGTGACAACAAGATGTTCGTTGCCGTCGTTGTTCATGTAAGCACGTTCTGTCCAGATTTTAATAAGATTGCGCCCTATCAGAATTTCTTCGGCTGTGTCAGGGGCAAACGGGTCAAATTCAATATGCTGTGATTTTACGACTCTTTTGTCGCGCGAGGCAAATTTCGATTCGTTGCGTTTGAGTGCATACATATTATACAGCCACCAATATGCCGGCATGATTTCCAATTGATTCTTAGACACATTATTGTTTATCAACGAAAACGGCAACATGACATTCAATTCATACGGATAATCACCTTTCGAAAGCAAACAATACGAAGCAAATCGGCTGGAGTGCTTCAATGATACACAAAGGCCTGGCCAAAATCCGCGGCCGGCAGACAATTCATTGTCGGCAGTACGGCCATTGTGGTTTGAGCCGATTGTGGCACCTGATGCCAAATTGCTTTGTCCTTGAAGCAAAGAGGCTATGAGGAATGAACTGTTGTGATGCTGTTCATGGGCCGGAAATATCATGCTATTAGCCACTTCGCATCGGGCGATAGTGGAATTATCTCCCACCACAGTGTCGTTGAGCCGGAGACCATACTCAAGGTGAACGTTTTCTCCCAACAGAAACTTCGACACCATACAACCATACATAATGGAACAGCCATAACCCACTATACCATCGGAAAGGAGAATATTGTCGATGATGCGCGATGGAGATTCGCATGATGAAAGGATTGTAACGTTATGTATCTCGACGGTATTGCGGACAACGGCATGAGCTCCCACTGTGCAAAACCCGTTATCATCATCAAGTTGTTGGCGTGAAAAGCGCTCGAAACGCGACATAAGTTGGGTATGACCCCGAAGTCTTGCCCAGAGATACGCATCGGCAACATTCATGTAACGGGAAGGCAATATGGAGCGGCCACCATTTTCGTTCATGGGCTGAATCCATGACGATGTGGGTACAGAGGACACCATCTGTGAGATATTAAAAAGCATACAACCATCGCCTACCCGGTAATTGGCAAGCATGGAAACATTATGAATGGCAACATGTGCCCCCAATTCGACATTGGAGAAGGTTGAATTGTATAACCCTTCCTCCAAACTCAAACCATTGTCTGTAAGGCATGACTTTGCCAACTGTCCTATTTTCACATCGCCTGAGAAACGATTGTTACAAACCAATTCGGGAATAAAGGGATTGCAAACCTTAATTGCAGACCAATCGGATGCCGAATTTCCCTGAGCCTTCAACAATGATATTTCCGAGGCAGTCAATTGTCTGAAATCTTTGTCATTCATAATCTGAATTTTTATTTATTGATTATTTATTGTACATTTGAAGCAACAACATCTGTGCAGAATACACACAAACAAGTTGGTATTAAATTATTTATAACGAAATTACTTCTATATTATTTTATAACGGCAATAATATACCACTGAAAATGGGAAGATGGATAAAAATAGTGGCTATCATCATGCTGACAATTGTTTCTCATTGTGTACACGCACAATTTGAGATGCCTGAATATGGAACCCGCAGTTCGGGCATGGGAGGATGC
Organism: uncultured Bacteroidales bacterium; assembly: GCA_937910265.1. Taxonomy (GTDB): domain Bacteria; phylum Bacteroidota; class Bacteroidia; order Bacteroidales; family P3; genus Colimorpha. The sequence continues at coordinate 6,875 of CALEPD010000041.1, read as the reverse complement.
GCTGCCGCTTTGAAAGACTTCGGGTCCGGAATAGAAAACATTGCAGCACTTGCACTTTTAAACTGCAATCAAATAGCCCTGTCAACAAATGTAAATCATTCGTTGGCAGCTTTGAGCACCAAAAATATAGCAGCCTCTGTTTCCACCCACAAGGGAGGATCGTTGCTCATAAAATACCAACATTTTGGTCAATCGCAATACAACGAACAGAAAACAACTATCGGTTATGCCCTTTCCACCGGGAAAATGATAAATATCGGCATCGCTCTTCACTACTTGCACAGCGGGTGCGAAGACAGCTATTATCAACGCCAAAACCTCATCACTTTCAGCGCCGGCATGCAATATTACGCTTCCGAATCATTGACCATCGGACTAAAGATATTCAACCCTGCCATGATAAGACTTCAATGTGCCGACGAAATCCGGATAGGTACTGTTATGCAGGCAGGCATAGCCTACAGCATTTCGAGCAATCTTATGAGCAGTTTGGAAATCGAGAAACAAACCTATTGGAAACCATCGATTAAAGCCGGATTGGAATATGCACTTATCGAAAGTTTCATGATTCGTGCCGGCATTGCAAGCAACCCGGTCCGCTACTCTTTCGGTGTAGGCGTTGAACGGCCACATCTTCATATCGGCTTATCACTTCAAACACATCCCACACTTGGGGCATCACCACATTTGGGCATCGGATACCGCTTTTAGAGAATCCAACGATTCCCAATCCAATTTATAAAGCAACCACACCAAAACATCGATCTACCTAAACCGACGAATACACCTCACATACTGCAGGGGAATACCTGAAAAAACGTTGAATCCATATACTATTCCTGAACATTCATGATACATCACCTACGAAAACTGATACTGGCAGGGGCGCTAATTGCCACAGCAGGCCTGGCCTATGGGCAAGAACCTGTATATGAGATGATGGAGCAATGGATGGAAGAAAACACTGATGTTGAAACCAGCGATGAATATTTGGACAACTACGAATCATACCGCGACAACCGTATCAACATCAACGACACAACGTGTATGGCATTGCTTGAATTGAATATGCTGTCGGAAATGCAATGGAACAACCTGAAAAGCTATATCGAACATTATGGAGCATTACAGTCAATCAACGAACTGGAGCTTATAAACGGGTTTGATGCAAAAACACTGCAACAAATCTATCCCATCATCACCGCCGCGCCCATCTCATCAAAAAAAGACAAGCTGAGTATAAGAAAGATGCTCTCCGATGGCAACCACAACATGGTAGTTGGCAGTGCCAGCGCCATAGAAGAATCCGTAGGATACCGTAACGGGCATTACGAAGGCAGTGACGACAGGATATACATGCGATACTATTACAAATACAGGGAAAATCTAAAAATTCAATTATCTGCCGAAAAGCAAGCCGGTGAAGCATTTTGCAAAAATGGAAAAATAAACGGATTCGGTTATTATGGAGGCAGCCTCACGGTAAGCGATATCGGGATAATCAAAAGGGCTGTCGTTGGACAATATCAACTACAATTCGGGCAAGGCGTAACCCTCTGGACTGGATTCAATCCATACATCAGCGCCACCACCAACGTATGCCGTTTCGGACAGGGAATACGGTCGGCAGGAGCATTCAACAGGAATAGCTTGATTGGTGCTGCCGCCACCACCTCATTAGGCAAGAGAACTGAACTTACAATGTTTTACGGACACCAAGTCATGGCGGGCATGAACCTCGGGGTTAAATGGCGGAATGCGCATGCCGGATTGACCCTTTGGAACGACAAGAATGCATGGCATGGAGGTGTCAATGGGAAATGGCTGTATAAACAACTCACATTGTTCGGCGAAGCAGGCGTTGTCCTCAGAAACAATGAATGCAACGGAGCATTGCTTGCTGGAGGTGAATACTTATTTGACAACAATAACCGATTCAGTTTTTACTACCGGAAATATTCCCCATACTACTCCAACAATTATTCAGCCACGTTGGGACAAAACAGCAAGGTAACTAACGAGGACGGGCTGTGCATAAACCTTCAACTTAATCTGCCATGGAACATATCAGCTTACGGAAGAGTTGACATATTCCGATTTCCGATAGCAAAGTACCTAGTGGCAGCGCCTTCACATGGCAACGAAACATATTTGTTGCTTACACGTCCAATGAATCCGAAAACAACCATTGAACTCTGTTATCGGAACAAAGAACGGGGCAAGAATGTCAAATTTGAGGACACCCCTCAATACATCGTAGAACAAACCTATCGCCACCAAGCAGAAGCACGAATGTTTTACACCCCTGCAGAAGGTTGGTCATTGTCCACAAGAGTCATTCAAACGTGGTACAACACCGAAAGTTCCACAACTTCATATGGATTTGCTCTCAGTCAGGATATACGATACAAAACCCCGAACCATCCCCTATCGCTGTCTGCCCGTTACGTCATTTTCGACATAGACAACTATGACTCCCGTATTTTTTTATCGGAAAGCAACTTCATCTACGACAACAGCAGCTCCAAACTCATGTATAAGGGTTATCGATTCTATGTCTGGGCAAAATACGAATTGGGGGCTAATGTATCGATAGGTCTTAAATACAGCATTACCCAATACGCCAACCGAACAAGCATATCAAGTGGCCATAATAAGATAGAAGACAGCCATCGACAATCCCTAAATGCACAAATAAGAATAAAATTTTAGAAAAGTCAGCACTAACAATATTCTTCCACAGAATGGAGCGAAACCAAACCATCTTCACGCAGCTTCTTGTAGGTCTTTTCCGCAGCCAACTGCTCGGCAGCTTTTATCGAATACTCTATTGCTGATTCATGCGGATCCCCGTCTATCAATACACGACTCTCATATTGACGGCGCGTGCCAGAGAGAACCCGTACAACCTCGAACGAAACCTTTTTGTGTGACTTCTGCCCCCAGTCTATCAACTTGCTTTTGAAATTCCATTCAGTATGGGCAATCGCATCTATGTCGAGATATGTGCAAAGTATTTTATTGATAATCACCTTACGGGTAAAGCGAAATCCCTTTTCGAGATAAATGGCACCTATTAATGCTTCAAAAGCATCACCATCGACAGACTTGAACATTCCATTCACGTCGCGGTTGTATCGCACCAATTGAGACAGGCCTATCTTCTGCCCAAGTTTATTCAAATTGGCACGCGACACAATTTTCGAACGCATGACAGTCAAAAAACCTTCCCCTTGATACGGATATTTTTTATAAAGATACTCCGCTACCACAGCAGACAATACAGCATCACCAAGATACTCCAGTCGTTCGTTGTTGACTTTATGACCTTTGAAAATTTCTTGAGACTTCGACTTATGAATCAAAGCCACCTGATAAATATGGGTACGACAGGGTACAAAACCCAATACATTTTTAAAGAATTTGTAAAAATCCTTACTCTCTTTGTTTCGCCAACGCGACAGAAAAATCATACTTACCCGTTATATTTTCTAAACGCCAAACTAACATTATGGCCTCCGAAACCGAAAGCATTACATAAGGCAAAGTCAATATTTCTCTTTTGTGCGTTATTGAAAGTGAAGTCAAGGGGTAGTATTTCGGGGTCATCAGTAAAATGATTGATTGTCGGAGGAACAACACCATTTATGATGGAGAGAACCGTCACGATACTTTCAACACTGCCTGCAGCCCCAAGAAGATGTCCTATCATGGACTTTGTCGAATTAAGAGCAATCTTGTATGCATGATCGCCAAAGAGAGAGACAACGGCTTTCGTCTCAGAGATGTCACCCACAGAGGTGGATGTTCCGTGAGTATTGATGTGGTCAACATCGGTCAATTCCATACCGGAATCGCGAACTGCCTCGCGCATAGCTTCACTCGCACCCAATCCGTCGGGATGTGAAGCAGTGATGTGGAAAGCGTCGGCGGTAAGTCCACAACCAGTAATCTCGGCATAAATTTTAGCGCCTCTGGCCTTTGCATGTTCCAATTCCTCCAAGATCATAACACCTGCACCCTCACCCAAAACAAAACCGTCGCGATCCTTGTCGAACGGACGTGATGCAGTTTTAGGATCATCGTTACGTGTGGAGAGAGCCTGCATGGCACTGAATCCACCAATTCCGCAGCCCACAACCGCAGCCTCAGAACCACCAGCCAATATTGCATCGGCCTTACCCAAACGGATTGTGTGGAAAGCATTGCTTATTGCCACAGCAGAGGAGGCACACGCAGCCACGGCAGTGTAATTAGGGCCATGGAAACCATGCTCAATCGAAATATAACCTGGACAGATATCGGCAATTGTTTTGGGTACAAAGAATGGATTGAAATGAGGAACCTCATCTTTTTTTCAAAAGGACAAACATTCGTTTTGGAAGGTTAGCACACCTCCCATTCCGGACCCCCATATAACACCCACGCGGTGGCGGTTGATATTTGACTGAAGCAATCCGGAATCCTTTACAGCCTCACGTGCTGCTACCATTCCATATTGAGTGTAGGCATCCATTCGGCGTGCCTCTTTTCTATCGAAATGGTCATCAAGGTTAAACCCTTTGAGTTCGCATGCGATTTTCGTCTTATAATGAGACGGATCGAAATGCGTAATCAGGTCAGCACCACTTACTCCGTTACATACTGCCTGCCACGTATCGCAGACATTGTTTCCTACCGGAGTAAGTGCTCCTAACCCAGTTATAACTACTCGTTTTAAAATCATCCGAGTTAATTAAGAACTAATTATTTTTTGTTCTTTTCGATGAAAGCGATAGCGTCACCGACAGTTTGAATGTTTTCTGCTTCCTCCTCAGGAATGGTGATATCAAATTCGTTCTCAAGTTCCATAATCAGTTCAACAGTGTCCAAAGAATCAGCGCCAAGGTCATTAGTGAAACTAGCCTCAGGCTTAACATCATTCTCATCAACACCAAGCTTATCAACGATGATAGCTCTAACTTTAGTTGCAATTTCTGACATTTTATACAAATTTTGAATTAAACAATTTGCAAAGAAACGAAAAAAAAACATAATACAACACTTTTTAACATTTAAATATTGCATTAATTTTAACAAAAACATGAATTTCAAATGAATATGTTAAAAGAAAAATATCAATAATACTTCCCTATATATGTACTTTTTGACTTAACAACCAATAATATTTCTTATTTTTGCAAAATAAAATACACGACGAAAAAAAAACATCAAAATAATACACTCACTATCAATAACCTAAAAACAATGAATATTTCTGATACAGTCCGCATAGCCATATTCGGATCAGGCAACGGAACTAACGCACAATGCATCTGCGAATATTTTGCAGGAAGAGACGATGTCGAAGTTGGCTGCATCATATACAACAAAAAAGATGCATACATAGCACAACGTGCAAACGATCTTGGAATCGAATCACATTATTTCGGCCGCACAGATTTTTACGACAGCCAAAACGTTGTAGCCTATTTGAAGGAAAAGAGAATTGATTGGGTTATACTGGCAGGATTCCTATGGCTGGTGCCCGAAAACCTGCTTCAAGCCTACCCAAATAAAATCATCAATATTCATCCAGCATTGCTTCCCAAATATGGGGGAAAAGGCATGTATGGAGACAATGTGCATGCAGCCGTTATCGCCAATAACGAACCCGAAAGCGGCATAACCATACATATTGTGGACAACCGTTACGATTGCGGGATCACCTTATTCCAAACACGTTGCATTGTAGACAAAAATGACACCGTTGACAGTTTGGCAACAAAAATACATAAACTGGAACACGAATACTTTCCAAAAGTAATCGAATCAACCATTTTGGGGAAAGAAATACTACGGTAAAAGCACAGCCATGAGAATCGGAATAAACACACGGCTTCTGCTGAAAGGGAAAATGGACGGTATCGGATGGTTTACATACGAAACTGTCAAACGAATTGTATTACAACACCCTGAGCATGAATACTACTTTTTCTTCGACAGAAAACCTTCAGAAGAATTCATATTTGCAGACAATGTTCATCCTGTAATATTATTCCCCCCTTCACGCCATCCTATATTATGGTATATATTTTTCCAATGGAGTATGCGCCAAGCGCTAAAACGGTACAAAATAGACCTGCTGCTATCCACCGATGGTTATATTCCACTTGACTCCGCAACACCCATACTTTCAGTTATTCACGACCTGAACTTCGAACATGCTGAAGACAATCTTAAACCTTCGCATCAAAAGTATATGACCTACTTCTTTCCACAATTTGCCCGATACGCAACACGCATTGCTACCGTATCGCAATACTCGAAAGAAGACATATCGAAAACATACAACATTGATTCCAAGAAAATTGACGTTGTATACAATGGAGCCAATTCAAATTATGCCCCAATAGACGAACAAACCCAGCAGCAAACACGCAATATACATACAGGTGGTAATAAATACTTTATATTTGTAAGTACCATCTTGAAACGGAAAAACCTAAACAGCCTGCTCAAAGCATTCGACATCTTCAGAAAACAAAATCAAGAGGACATACGGCTTGTTGTGGTAGGAGCCCGCGCACAATGGAGCAAAACCTTACAGCATACCTATCAATCAATGCAATACAAAGACTCGGTACATCTTATCGGACGGGTTGAACCTGAAGAGTTAAAACGATTAGTAGGGTCATCGGAAGCACTTGTGTATCCCTCGTTTTTCGAAGGGTTCGGCATACCCATCATAGAGGCTTTTTACGCAGAAACCGCAGTCATCACATCTAACGTGACCTCCATGCCGGAAGTTGCTGGCGATGCAGCACTGCTGATTGACCCATCCAATCCTGAGGATATATCCCAAGCAATGAACACGATACATCACAACAGAGAAT
>CALEPD010000040.1 GCA_937910265.1 uncultured Bacteroidales bacterium | reverse complement strand
GAGATTTATATGTATTTATTTTATTATCAGCAATTTAAATTTTAGAGGTTACCATGATTGATTGGAAATTGTTGTATTTTATAATACATTGGTATATAGTGTAATACCCCACCCCATTCGGTGGTGGTGTGCTGAACGCTTGTTTATTCGGAAATATTGTGTACATTTGCACCCTCAAAACAATATAATCAATCTCTATGAAAAAATATTTGAAATATCTATCCGTCGTAGCGTTCCTCTCTGTGTCATCGTTGTTTATTTCAGGATGCGAGGACGATTGGTGGATTAGTCCGGACGACGAATACGATGACGTGCTCGTTAACCCTGACTATGTTCCCATCGATTGGGAAACATCTTCGGTACTTTCTTCCGACGACAGTACTGGCGATTATCAGATACGCTTCGATGGCGAAATCCCCGATATCCAACCTGGCTCTATTATCGCAATTGATATGGATACCACCATACACTATCGTTTTGTCACATCGGTGAATGTTAGTGGCAATACGGTTTCCGTTGCCTCGGTCGAAGCCTATCTTACCGATATCTTCTACAACTCCCGCTTTACGCTCGCCACAAGCAGTTCGGCAAAGTCCAATGGTAATGGGCCTGTGTTCTATCCTGTTAAAGCTTACGTCGCTGACGCCAAAGGGGAGTATAAGGAGATGTATTTAAATGGTAAGGATTTTGCCCATTTTACCGAAGATTTGTGGAGTCAAACGCTTTTCGATTTGTCGGGGCTTGTTCTTTACACGAACGAACATCTCACCCTGTACATGCAGGATATGTCGGCTGCCTTGGGCGTCGATTTGGAAATGGTTATGCATTTCGGCGAAAAAAACAACCAGCAGTTTGTTGGTGACATTCTCCGTAACTTAAGCGATTTGGTGGAGGTGTCGGGTAAATTGATCGGCAAGTTTGAGACCAATCAGACTGTGCGTTGCGATATTGAGGGCGACTACCAATTTGCACCCGAGTACGATTTATGGAAACACAACCTTTTCCAGCCAGTTAAGTTAACGTTTATTGTTGGCGGAGTTCCAGTACCTGCCACTTTGCGTTGCGACCTCTTCCGTCAGGGTGCGGCCTCTGCCGAAGGTGACCTCTCGTTTTACACGGGCTTTACCTACAATGCCGAAGGCCATGTGGGTATTGAGTGGAATGAAAATACAGGTGTAAGTCTAATCCCTCCGCAGTTTTCTTCCCAATTTCAGTCCGTTCCACCAACGGTCGAGGGGCATGGCGAGCTTGCCGCCAAGGTGTGGGCATTTCCACGTGTAAGCGTAATGTTGGGCGATTTGGTGGGTCCGTCGTTCGATTTCAAGCCTTATCTTGCCGATACACTACGTGGTGGATTTCGTGAACAATTGGCTGGGCAGAATAACGACTATTATGCATGGTCGCTCGGATGCCATGCTGGTATGGATGTGAGTTGTGGGTTGAGTCTCAGGTGTTTTGGTTATGAAGTTGGAAATTTGTCTATACCCAATATACCCGTTATAGATCGTTGTTTATACCAGTCGCCCAAGAGCATTGTGCATCTGTCTGGCCGCCCCGATGTAGGGCAAAATGCCACCGTTACCTTTAATGTGTATGACCAGAATTATCTGCTGAATACAGAGGTTCTTACTCCTCTTCCGCAGGTGGTGAAATTCGAGGCCAACGGCACCCTCTCTTCCCCCTATGCTATTGCTGTAAATGGCATGGTGTCGGTCAATTGGACTCCTTCTGAAGGCGACACTCTTTTTGCCATACTATACAACACCGATGGAGGGGTGATCGCTTTCGATACGGTTTGTATGCCTCCCTGCAATTGCAATGTCCCATCGGGCGACTGGGTCGATTTGGGTCTTCCCAGTGGCTTGCTGTGGGCCACCTGCAATGTTGGCGCCACTGCTCCTGAACAGTATGGCGACTATTTCGCCTGGGGCGAAACGCAGCCCAAAACCGTTTACGATGGGAGTACCTATCGTTATTATAATTGTGATAACGACGGATATTGTGGATTTACCAAGTATTGTAACGATGCCGATTATGGTCTGAATGGGTTTGTCGATAATTTAACCATTCTGCAACCGGGCGACGATGCCGCCACAGCCAATTGGGGCAGTGGTGCACGCACACCTACTCGACAGGAATGGCTGGAACTCAAGCAATACACCACCCAGCAATGGACAACCTACAACGGTGTTTTGGGAAGGTGTTTCACCGGTTCTAACGGCAATAGCATATTCCTGCCTGCTGCAGGTGACCGTCGGGGCAGCTCTTTGTTCAATGTAGGAAGCGATGGCTACTATTGGTATAGTTCTCTCTACACGCTCTATCCGAACCGCGCGTGGGGCTTCTACTTTAATTCGGTCAATTACTACGTGAGCACCTACTACCGCCTTTACTGTGGTTTTTCTGTTCGTCCTGTTAGTTCGGGGAGTCAGAACTAACCCTTGCCCCCGCACATGCCCCCGCAAACCCACAATTGTTGACAGGCGGGGCACGCACGGAGTGCGTCTCCCAGCCCGTCGGCGGGACCATTGTGGCCTATGTCACCATTCTGGTTCTTGGAGCCTCTTTCTCTCTGGTTCCTGCCGCTTTGTGGCCAAGCGTTCCCAAACTGGTCGACGATAAGATTCTGGGTTCTGCCTACTCTCTCATTTTCTGGATTCAGAATATCGGTTTGTGACACTTCCCCTTGCTTATCGGTAAGGTGCTCGACAACACCAATCCCGATATCGTAGCCCAGGTGGCTGCCGGCCAAATGGATCCTGCCGTTGCAGCGGTTTCTTACGAATACACCTGGCCCTTGTTCATGTCGGCTTGTCTGGGTGTGGCCGCTCTTGTTATCGGCGTTATCCTCAAGGCTGTCGACAAAAAGAACCATCTCGGTTTGGAAGAACCCAATATCAAGGACTGATGATTCTCCAAATCTATTAATATAGAACAAGGAAGTGCCAAGCACTTCCTTATTTTATTTACGTCGGTGATGTAAGTCAATTGCTACCGCCTGGCAAATAATACCACAGCCTTCCCAATGCAAAAATCAATAAAAGCATCCGCCTTTTGTGCCGAAACAATAAATACTATCGCTTAAATTACATGAGGTAGGCTCTAAAAATTCAACATTTTGTTCGTAGGCGTTCGACGGAGAGCCCA
>CALEPD010000039.1 GCA_937910265.1 uncultured Bacteroidales bacterium | reverse complement strand
TCAAGCATTTCATCGGCTTTGTCGGTATTGACGCTTTCAAGGCGCAGGATATTGATGTTATCCATCACCGTCATTTCGGGAATGAGCTTGAAGTCCTGAAAAATGTAGCCGATTTTCTCGATGCGGAAGCGGTCCTTCACTTTTTGGGAGGCGGCGCTTATGTTCACTCCGTCAATGAGGATGTCGCCCCGGGTGGGTGAGAGCACGCCGGCAATCATGTTCAGCAATGTGGATTTGCCCGCGTTGGGGAAACCTACAAGTCCTACGTCGGCCAGCACTTTGAGTTCGATAATCATCCAGAATTCTTGACCGGGTTCGCCGGGTTGTGCGTAACGGGGTGTTTGGTTGGTGGCCGACTTGAAATGGTCGTTGCCCAAGCCGCCGCGTCCGCCGCGTGCGATGACAACGGTTTGTCCGTCTTCGGTCACCTCGCCCAGCACTTCGCCGGTTTCGGCGTTACGGCACACGCATCCCAGAGGCACGTCGAGTATTTGGTCGGCTCCCTGTCGTCCGGTGCAGAGATTGTCGCCTCCGTTTTGGCCGTTTTCGGCAAAGACGTGTTTGGTGTACTTGAGGTGTAGGAGGGTCCATCGTTGCGAGTTGCCGCGGAGTATGATGTGTCCGCCGCGTCCACCGTCGCCACCGTCGGGGCCCGCCTTGGCGTTGTATTTTACGCGCAAGAGGTGAGCCGAACCGGCTCCGCCTTTACCTGAGCGAACAAAAATTTTAACGTAATCTACAAAGTTGGATGTCATAGTGTGCTGTTTGGCAGGTGATTGTGATGAATGTTTGAAGAAGAGAAAACGTTTCCGTCACGCCTTTGATCGTGGGCTTGAAGCCCTTTTCCGGCAGGTGACGAAAACGTTTTACGGATTATTGATTATAAGTTCTCGATGCTTTTAACGATGTTTGCAGAGATTTCTTCGATTTTACCCAAGCCGTTGACTTCAACGAGTTTGCCCTGTTTGCGGTAGAAATCGGCCACAGGAAGGGTTTTGTTCTCGTATTCGGCAAGGCGGTGTTTTACACTTTCCTCGTTGTCGTCGCTGCGTCCGCTTTCTTTGCCGCGGAGAATGATGCGACGTACAAGCTCATCCTGAGGCACGTCGAGACTTACGGTGCAGTCGAGCTTGCGGCCGTTGTCGGCCAACAGTTTGTCGAGAGCCTCAGCCTGTGCTACAGTGCGTGGGAAACCGTCGAAAAGAATACCGCGGGTTTCGCTTTTGAGTACGTTGTTGATCATTTCCTCAACAATGGCATCGCTTACCAATGAACCACTGTCCATCAAGCTCTTGATTTGTTTGCCGAGCTCGGTTTGGTTGGCAATTTCGCGACGGAGGAGGTCTCCGGTCGAGATGTGGCACAAGTCGAAACGTTCGACGAGCAAATCGCATTGGGTTCCTTTTCCAGCACCCGGAGGTCCAAAGAGAATAATGTTGCGCATGATTTTTTTTTGTGTTAGTTTACTTCAACAATCTCGATTTCGAAAATAAGCGGACTGTAGGGAGGAATGAGGGCACCGGCTCCTTGTGGGCCATAACCCAAGCTGGAGGGAATGATAAGGGTGAGTTTGCTGCCTTGGGGTTGGTTCATCACACCTTCTTCCCAACCTTTGATAAGTGACATCTGGCCAACAGTGTAGGCGAGGGGTTCGTAGGGGCGTCCTTGGGTGAAGATGCCGGCTTCGCGGGCAACAGTCTCAACGCTGGTGTCGAATACAGTACCATCGAGTAAACGGCCGGTATAGTTGATTTTGACGGCTTTGCCGGCGGCCACTTTAGGTCCGTTGCCTTTTTTGTTGACGATGACATAGAGACCTTCGGCGTTGGGGGTGGTGGTGATGTTGTTGTCGGCAATGTACTTGGAGATGATTTCCGATTCGCTGGTTTTGCGATGTTCCATCTCAGCCATGTAGTTGGCTTGTTCCTGTGCCAAAGTTTCTTTGCTTACGATGTCGTGGAGGTTGATTTCGTAGAACATTTTCATGCCCTGGTTGGGAACGTACTGCGGAGGCATCTGGTTGGGAGCAAAGAACTTGCTCAGTGAGTCGAGCTCAATGGCAAAGATGGCTTTGTCGCCTTTGTGCATCATCAGCAAGCCTTCAGCGAGGTCGCCTTCAAATTGAGGCTCCTGTACAAGAAACTGGCGGTCGGGGTTGCCCATGTTGGAGTAGATCTCGTTGGTGTCGATGCGCAAGGAGACTTCGCATACCAATACATCACCAATTTGAACTTGCTGGCCGTCGCTATTTTCTTCGATGAATTTGTAGTGAAGACCGCTGTCGGCTTTCGTGAATCCTTTGATGTCGGAGCCACCGTCGCATGATGTAGCGAGTACGATGGTGGATAATGCTGCAGACATAACCGTGAAAATTTTTCTCATTTCTATTGTTATTTATTGATTATTAAACTAATGTGGTTTTTCGGATGTTTACTTTCCTGTCGCAAATATACGAAAATATTGTTGTGGTTGAGTCAATAAATTGATTTTGGCAATTTTGTGCTCTTTCTCGTTCCTGTTTTGCCAAGTGGTTTGTGCATGCTAAAGCACTTCGATATGGTAGATGAGAACCACGCGGGTGTTGATACGGTCGCCGTCTCCGCCTACGCCGTAGGCTGCTTCTGAGGGTACTATGGCAACGGCTTGGCTTCCACGACGCAACTCGCGTACAGCGGCATCGAGGCCGACGGTGGTTTGATGGCGTCCGGCCACGAAGTTTTCTTCAAGATTTTCGTAAATGACTCCGCCGTTGATCGCTTCGATGCGGCAGCGTACACTTACACTGTCTTCGTAGTCGATGGCCTTGCCGGTGCCTTGTCGGGTTTCCATGACGCGGGCGCCGCACGAGAGGCGCTTCATGTCCCATTGGCGGCGTGCGATGTACTGTTCGATTTGGGTGTCTTCCGACTGGGCGATGTACTTGTTGGCGTTGATGAGGTTTTCCTTGATGTCGATTTTTTCATTGTTTGAGACATCAATTACTTGTGTGCGGTTACATGAAGTGATGATACATGTAAGCAAAAGTGCGGTGATAAGCGTTTTGGTCATTTTTCGAGGTATTCTCTTTCGATGATTTTAATGGTTTCGTCGAGTGACAGGTTGCTGGTGGCGCCGGCAGCCTGGGTATGGCCGCCTCCGTTGAAGAGCCGCTGTGCAACGGTGTGGACTTCGATGCCGAATTTCGAACGGAAGGACAATTTGCACATGCCGGGTTCTTCGCGTATGAGTACACCTACCTGTATGTCGTGCATGAGGAGGGTGTAGTTGACCAGGCCTTCGAGGTCGCTCATGTCGATGCCGAATTGTTTGCGGTCGTCGATCGAGATATAGAAGTAGGCGAATTTCTTTTCGGGGAAGATGCGCAGGCGGTTGTTGATGGCGAAGCCGTAGAATTGCATGCGTGCCACGCTGAAGTTGTTGTAGAGCTGTATCTGCAGGCGGTCGGGGTGTATGTCGCGTGCCACAAGTGCGGCGGTGGCCATATAGAGTGACGGGTGGGTGTTGCTGTAGC
>CALEPD010000038.1 GCA_937910265.1 uncultured Bacteroidales bacterium | reverse complement strand
CGAGATTTATATGTATTTATTTTATTATCAGCGATTTAAATTTTAGAGGTTACCTATTGAACAAAATGTATCGAGCAATTGCATCTTCTCGACCTCCCAGCACAAATCGCGTCTGGCTTTCTCAAAATGTGCAAAACGCCCGTTGACATCACTCCAATTATATTGATCCAATGTGGCTTTCACGGCATTTGCAATGGTTAGCGGGTAGCATTCGCCACGTTGGGGTTCGGCAATCAGCGTTCCCAAATCGTATTGCGCTACAACTTGTCGCAATTCGGGAAAATCGGTGGCCAACACCGGCACACATGCCTGCGCGAAATCGCCCACCCTGTTGGGGAATGAGTAATAGTAGTTAAGGCCTTTGTTCTCCAACAATATCAACCCCAGGTGCGCTTGCATTGTAATTTGGTTTAATTTTTCAAACTCCACACGTCCGAGAAACTCAATCCTATCGCTCCATGCTTTTGAGTTCGCATATTGGACCATGCTGTCGTAGAGGTCGCCATTGCCAACCACAAGGAATCGACAATCGGGGAGATATTCCATGGCATCAATCATCCAAGCAACTCCCCTACCCTCGTTTACAGCTCCTTGATACAGAATGGTTTTGACGTTGTTGTGTTCGGCAGAAGATGGTGGCAGAACATTTCTGAACGGCAGGTTTCTCACTACAGACATTTTCAATCCATAGCGGCTGGCGTACTCTTTTGCCACGCCATTGCTCACCGTAACCGCTGCAGACACTTTAGGCAATATACACTTTTCGATGCGCCGCCACACAGACCTGACCTTAGGGCGGTTCACCAACTCGGGCACCTCTGTGAACAACTCATGGGCATCGAAGAACAGCGGTTTTCGCTTTACAGCCGATGCCAGATAACAGGCCAAAAGAGTGTCGGTATCGTTGGCATAGAACACATCGAATTTGCAGCATAGCAATTTAATAAAGAGCCGTATATTGTACTCGGCATAGAAAAACGCTGTTTTACGGAAAAGCAAGCGCATGCGTCTACAGCGGTAGGGCCTTTGCACCGCATTGCTTTCGGGCAACATACGACCGAAAAGATTGACCTGACAACCCGCCTCGTGAAGTGCCAAACAAGTGCGGTGCACGCGCTGATCTGTCACCAAATCGTTGGTAACAGCAACCGCCACCCGAGTACCGTGCAAGTCTTTTTTCATAGTGTACAAATGACAACAGTCAGAACCGAACTGCATAATAATTTAAAAAAGAAACGACAAATGAAAAAAAATCGTACTTTTGCAATCTAAAATATCTGATTATGAAAAATATATTTTTATCTATCTTATTCATTTCGTTATTCATGACATCGTGCAAATGCTCCAAATCTTCACAATCGAACGAAGAGATATTGGAGTTCTCAACCGAACAGGTATGGCAATTGACCCATATACGCGAGAACAAAGTCTCGTACAACGGAGCTGAGCCTATAACCATGCAGTTCAATCCCGAATCGAGTGCCGTCAACGGTTTTGCCGGTTGCAACCGTTATTTCGGAACCTACACCAACAAGGTTGCCGACACCCCCGAAGCCGGAACACAAGGCGAGATATCGTTCAGCAATGTAGGCTGCACCAAGATGATGTGCCCCGACAACGAGATGCGTCTCGAAGACAAATTCCTCCCCATGATTGAAAAAGCCACAGGATACAGCTTGACCGCCTACACATTGGTCTTTTTCCAGAAGGACAAGGAAATCATGCGCTTTGAGAAGCAATAGCAAACCATTCGTTTGTTACAATCCGCCCATACATGTCAGCGTGTGCTGCCGCAAGGGCATGGACAAAATGATTCAACTGTTGTAAAACAATTTTGAGTAACACAATAAGAAAAACCTTTCCAGCCATTGTAACATCAATCAGGAGAAAGGTTTTTTGATATAACAAATTCCTATGGACGACCTATACGTAGATGTGATTCTACCACTGCATATTCCAAGCACCTATACATATCGGGTGCCCGGCGAATACGTGCCCCATATACAGGTGGGTCAACGTGTGGTTGTCCAATTCGGGCAACGGAGACTTTATTCCGCACTGGTGAGAGCCATTCACACCAACAAACCGTCGGTGAACGAGATAAAATACATCAATGCCATTATAGACACACAGCCTATAGTTAACGAAAAACAATTTGAACTATGGGAATGGATAGCCCGGTACTACATGTGCTATGTGGGTGATGTGATGGCGGCCGCACTTCCCAGTGCTTTCCGAATGGCAAGCCAAAGCACCGTGTGCATACACCCAGGATACACCGGCGAAATAAACAACCTCAGCAAAAACGAGGTGGAAATTGTTCATTTGCTGACATCGCACTCGAAAATGAGCATCAACGACATCAGCCGAGCATTGGGGATCCAGAAGGTTATGCCCATAATAAACACCATGATTGAGAAGGAGATTATCATCATGGATGAGGATTTGCGACAGTGTTTCTCTGTTAAAAAAAGCACCTGGCTGTCGTTGGCACAACAATACAAGGAATCGGAAGATGCATTGAGGCAATTGTTTGGCAAATTGGAATTGAATAGAACCACACAAAAACAAGTGAATGTGCTGATACAATTCCTGCAGTTGTCGAACAACGGGAAAGAGGCCATTGCAAAACGCCAAATGGAACAAAGCAGTTCGCTAAAAACATTGATAAAGAATGGTGTATTGGTTGAAGAGGAACGCACCGAAAGCCGACTGGGGAATTACGAGACGCAGAGTACCCCGGAAAGCATACAACTGAGTGACGAGCAACAAGCCGCATACAACGCACTAAGCAACAGCGAGAGCAACATTTCATTATTGCACGGCGTTACCTCAAGTGGCAAAACAGAAGTTTACATAAAACTGATAAACAAATGTATACAGGAAGGCAAACAGGCATTGTTTTTACTTCCGGAAATTGCACTGACAACACAAATCATATATCGGTTACGCAAATTCTTCGGCAATAAAGTTGGAGTATATCATTCGAGATTCACTGCAAACCAGAGAGCCGAAATATGGCAGCGCACCATCACTCCCGACAGTGAGAACGAATACAAATTGATTGTTGGCGCGAGAAGTGCATTGTTTTTACCATTCAGAAATCTTGGACTTGTCATTGTCGATGAAGAACACGACAACTCGTATAAGCAAAATGAGCCTCTGCCCCGCTACAACGGACGTGACACTGCCCTTTATCTTGCCCGATTGCACGGAGCGAAAGCCATCTTGGGGTCTGCCACACCCAGTCTTGAATGTTATTACAATAGCAAAAACGGCAGATACCAATTGGTTGAAATCACCAAACGTTACGGAGGGTTGCTGATGCCCGAGATACTGTGTGTGGATATGAAAGAGGCATCGCGCAAGAACGAGGTAAACGGACATTTTTCACGGCTGCTTATCGAACACATACAGGAAGCACTTGAGGCAAAACAACAGGTGATACTTTTCCAAAACAGAAGAGGTTTTTCTGTTAGACTTGAATGCAACGACTGCCACTGGATACCGCAATGCAACAATTGCGACGTATCGTTAGTTTACCACAAGGGGACAAACAATTTACGATGCCACTACTGCGGATACCAGATACCGGTACCGCAAGAATGCCCACATTGCCATTCGACCCGAATCGGAATGCGCGGATTGGGGACCGAACGTGTTGAAGATGATATACAGATACTTTTTCCCGATGCGAAGATTACGCGCATGGATTTGGACAGCACCTCGCAGGCAAACAGCTACCTTAACATTATAAACGACTTTGAAGAGAGGAAAATCGACATTCTGATAGGTACACAGATGGTGACAAAAGGCCTTGATTTCGACAATGTTGGAGTTGTAGGGATACTCAGTGCCGACAATTTGATAAATTTCCCCGATTTCCGCTCGTACGAAAGAGCTTTCCAGCTAATGACCCAGGTGAGCGGCCGTGCGGGACGCCACGGAAAAAGAGGAAAAGTGATTATCCAGACATACAACCCCTACCACCAAGCCATACGCGATGTGATAGACAATAACTACCTTTCGATGTACAAAAGCCAGATAAACGAACGCCGTGTGTTTCGCTATCCTCCATTTTTCAAGCTCATACGCATAACAGTTAAGCATAAAGACGAACGTATAGTTAACGAAGCCTCATCGCTATTGGCATACGACCTGCGGCAGGTGTTTGGCAACAGGGTTCTAGGTCCGGAATACCCATCGGTGTCCAGAATAAGAAATTCGTACCTCAAAAACATATTGGTACGTT
>CALEPD010000037.1 GCA_937910265.1 uncultured Bacteroidales bacterium | reverse complement strand
GGTTGAGTCAATAGGGAAGGCTTTGCTTGCGTGCTGTATTAACGATACACAAGGTTTCCGTCGTCCCAGAGTGTCCCGCATGCCGGTATATTGTGCTTCAAAGTTCATCCCGGTAGGGCAGTCTTGAAATTCCCACCAACCGTATCCTATTGCCCCCAGTGCTTTTGCATAGAGGAATGTTTCGGTCAGAAATGCGTTTTGCCATTCATAAGGTACCGAATCGCCGTCGGCAGGCAATCCGGTTTCTCCCACCATCCACGGTTTGTCGCAATAATTGGCGTACCACCACATTTCGGATGCCACCCTTAAAGGATGATAAGTATGCATCTGGATAAAGTCGACGGGTAGGATAGATGGATCCCACTCAAATACTTCAATAGGTTCGGCTGTGGCAATGGTGAATAGCTGATGAGGGGCATATGTCCGAACCATGTCACGCCATTGTGTTGCGATGCGTACAGCGTCATTCTTGCTGCGGTTTGGCTCCGGGTCGAAATACAGAGGTTCGTTCATGAAGTCGTAAGCCCAAAGAGCGGGCATGTCTTTCAAATGTCGTAACAATCCCTTGGTATAGGATTCCCAATAGGGTTCAAACGGAGCCTTTATCAGTAGCATTACCCGTAGCCCTGCGTTATCGGCTTTCTCAATCATTCTCCGGGTAGCGTTGTGCATAGATGCTGTGTCATCGCTTTTCCCGATGATATCCAGGCATATTCTCACCGCATTGAATCCCCAGTCGGCTATGGTGTCGAAGTGCTCTTCGATGTTCTCCCCGTAATAGTAATTAATGGGTACAACTTCCAACGAGTCACCGCATTTCTTAAAGTCGGCCTTGTAGTTTAGCATGACGGGAAACCAGGTTTTGCCGTTGACTTTAAACTGGCCTTCGTCGATTGTTACATAATCTGTTGCAGGAATAGGGCCGGCAATGGCTTCTGTTTTTTGTTTTGTGCCATCGCATGCTTGTGCGAAAAGCAATAATACAAAGGAGAGTAGGATGTTGTATTTGGTGGTAAGGTTTTGCATCACAGAGTGGTATACGATTGTTGTGCGGTTGTGTACAATTGCTAAGATACAAAAATATTTCATACGGCATAACACCTGTTTTCGGTAATGAAAGGTTGCTTCTTACATTAGGACAGAGGCGGATAAAATAACGGGAGCCTTGATTACAAGGCTCCCGTTTGGGATTTCGTTTATGGAAAAAATAGTTTAGTATCCGAAAATATCTTCAAGTTTCAATTTCTTGACTTTTCCGAATTTGCCTAAAGCGTTGAAGTCCATGTCCGATTCTTTGCCAAGACACATGTATACTTTCTTTTGTCCTTTAATGTATTTGTGGTTGAAGTCGATAACATCCTGCATCGTCATTGAGGGATATGTTTCGAACAAGATTTGGCCGCGGGTTTTCTTTTTGGTGTCGTATCCCATTTTTTCGTAATTGAGGTACGAGTAAATAATACTCATTTTGGTTGTGCGGCTGGTACGGATGTTGTTTATGAGACCTTCTTTCGCAAGAACGAAGTTGTTTTCAGCCACGGGCATGTCGTCGAAGAGTTCGTTGAATGCGTTGATGGCGTCGATCAATTTGTCGTTCTGTGTGGCGATGATAGCGGCGTTGGTGAAATATCCGTCCTTGCTTCCGGGTGTTCCATAGTAGCTTTGTGCACTGTATGCCAAAGAGCGTTTTTCGCGCATTTCCTGGAATACGATGGCATTCATGCTTCCGCCGAAATATTCGTTGAAAATATTAAGTTGGGGGATGATTTTGGTGTTGAATTTCTCGCCGCGGAAATGTTCGCGCAGGTAGGTCTGGTTGGCGTTGTAGTCGACAAAATACACTACATTTTCAGTAACAGCTTTGGGGGTTATCTTTTTGTTCTTCGGTGATTTTGCAAATTTGGCAGGCATTGTATGGGTGCTCTCGACAATGTTTTTCAGATTGTCAACACTTTCGGGACCATAGTACAGAATGCGATGCTTGTAGTTGAACAGATTGTGCATTGCATCACAAAGTTGGCTGCAGGTGTATGCCTTAAGTTGTTCTTCCGATAGAATGTCCTTGGTGGGAGAGTCTTCTCCGTATACACCGTAGTTCGACAAGGCACTGAACACGCGTTGTTGGTTGTATTTCGCGTTTTCACGGCTCTTCAAAATTCTTCCAGTCATCAACTTGAGTACATCTTCGTTGGGCTGTACGTCGTTGACGATTTCCTCAACCAATGCCATGGCTTTGGTCATGTTTTCGCTGAGACCGCTGATTGTGACAGAAATGTTCTCACTTCCCACACTGATGTTGTAGTTGCATGCGAGTTTGTAGAATTCTTGTTGCAGTTGCTCGGCGGTATGCTTGCTGGTTCCCAAGTAGGAGATTACGTCATTTGCAAGGTCGATGGTCTTGTCGGCACGGTATCCGAAATCGAAGTAATAGGTCAAGGTGAAGGTTTTGTTTTCTGTGTTGGGAACATACAGTATTTCGGCTCCGTTTTTCAGTTTGTCTTTTGTGAGGTCTTTCTTGAAGTCAACGAATACGGGTTCGATGGGTTTTACCTGGCGTGCCTTGATTTCTTTCAGGAAATCACTCTCTTTGTCGCGGCTAACCTCAATTGGGGTGATAGGAGGTTTGCTGACCTGTAGTATGGGGGCAGGCTCGCCTTTGAGTTTGTTTACTACAACATAGTTGTTGTCAAGGAAGATGCGGTTGGCGAATGCCACGAGGTCTTGTTTGGTGATTTTGGAAAGTTCGGTTATTTCGTTGCATACACTTCCCCAGTCGCGGTGTTCAACAAAGGCATAAGCCATTTGGCTGGCTCTGCTGTTTGTGCTCTCGGCTCTTTTCATGATGGTCAGCTTCATGTTGTTGATGGCGGCTTCAAGCATCCAGTCTTCAAAGTTTCCTTGTTTCACCAGGGCAATCTGTTCGTCGAACAATTTCTGAACATCGCTCAATTGTTGGCCTTGGTTAGGCTGGCCACCGAACATGAATGCCGCGTAATCGTTCAAAGTGTAGGTTCCGGCATATGCGCCCATGCATTTCTGCTGTTGGTTGATGTTGATGTCAATCAAGCCGCATTTGCCGTTGTTGAGTATGCTTTCAAGAAGGCTGGCGAGCATGGCGTCGCGGCTTCCGTTGCCACTGTTGATGCGGTAGGCGCGGATGGTGTTTTCTGCATCAAGGCCTACAACTTCTTTGGTGATGACGCTGGTGATGGGTTCTTCCTTTTTGTATTTCAATTCGGGAACGGTGCCAGGTTCCATGTCTCCCCAATATTTATCAATAATCTTGATCGTCTCGTCTGGGTCAAAGTCACCGGAAAGACTGATGCAGATGTTGTTGGGGACATAGTATTGGG
The DNA here is from genome assembly GCA_937910265.1 of uncultured Bacteroidales bacterium. Taxonomy (GTDB): domain Bacteria; phylum Bacteroidota; class Bacteroidia; order Bacteroidales; family P3; genus Colimorpha. Next base: position 7,643 of record CALEPD010000037.1, on the reverse strand, counting down.
CAACAAAATTGCGGATGTTACGCATTGAGGGGTTTTTCAGGTGGTCCTGTTCTCCCAATGTTGTTTGTGTTCCATAGGGGTGGTTGGGAAAGAGGGCTGCGAGCATGGCTTCGTTTGCCTTTCTGGCATCTTTGGTCAAACTCATGTTTTTCTCTTCGTATATGGTTTCCAATTCAGTGTGGAATAATCTCAAAACCAAGTTTTGGAAGCGGTCAGCCTGGATTTCGCACCATGACTCAATTTGGTTGTTGGGGATATTCTCGACATACATGGTGTAGTCGTTCGAGGTAAATGCGTTGGTTCCGGTTGATCCGATGGCACTCATCGATTTGTCATATTCGTTTGCGATGGCTATTTTTGAGGCTTCGTACGAGATGCTGTCGATTTTGTGATAGATGGCGGCTCTGGTTTCAGGGTCGTCAAACATGCGGTAAACTTCGAAGAGGTCCTCCAGTTGCTGTATCATTACTTTCTCCGATTCCCAGTCAGTGGTTCCCAATCGTTGGGTGCCTTTGAACATCATGTGCTCCAGATAATGGGCAACACCTGCCGGCGCTTCCATCGTTTTCCCGTTCAGGGTGTAGTCCGTATGGCGCGTACAGCTATGTAGGTCTGCACGGTGGGACGGTCTTTGTATACGCTCATAAACACTTTCAACCCATTGTCAAGAGTGTATTCCCGTACCTGCAGGGGGTCGTTCGGGTAGGTTTTGTACGTATATTGGTTTTGACCAATAATGTGGCCACCTATAACGAAGGTTGCCACGAAAAACGTGATAAATGATTTCAACTGTTTCATTACTTTATTGTTATTTAATTGATTATTTAGTTCCTTAAAATGGTTTTGTTTTTTCAAAAATACAAAAAAAAGAGTTATCAACCGACTATCTTTAATAACTTTATGTTTTTTTTCTTTGTCGCGTGCGTATACATTTGTAATTTTACAAAGGGATTCTATATCCATATATTTCTTTAATCACATAGTATTCAATATTTTGTTAAAAGCATAGTGTAATGGAAAATCACTACGGAATTTTGGACGAGAAGGTTCAACGTCTGGTAGCTCTGATTGCTCAGATGAAACAGAGCAAGGGAGTGGTATCTCAATTGGAGCTCGATTTGTTGCTGCAAATGCTTCGCGAGACGTATGCTGAGGCTTTAGCTATGGCAACCAGTTTGCCGCCGGTTGCTGATACTTTGCAGGAAGAGAAAAAGCCTGAAGTGCCTGAGCCAGAAGCCCAAAAAGATACAGATTTGCAGTTTGCTCCCGATACTGTCGTTGTGCCGGTAGCGGTTATGTCTGAGATTGAGCAAGGAGATAACGATGATCTATTCGATGCCCAAATGGATGAGCCTGAGCAGTCTATCTTGGATCAAGCTGTCGCAATCGACGAACAACAGCCAGTGGATGTATTGCCCGAAGAAGATTCTAAGGTTGATTCGGCTGTCAATGTAGAGACTGCCCCAGTTGTAGAGCCAGAACCAATAGAGGTCGCTCCCGAACCAATTCCCGAACCAATTCCGGTGCCCGAGCCAATTTCTGAACCAATTCCGGAGCCAGAACCGATACCCGTTGAAATGTCTCCGGAACCTGAGCCCGAACCTGTGTCGGAACCGGAACCCAGTGCCGATGCCCAGGTGGTTGAACCGAAGCCACAACACAAGGATGCCGCAGCGCAGCAACCATCTTTGTTCGATTTTATCACAAGAAAGAACGAGCAAGGACAAAATGTACCCTTGGGAGAAACACTTAAGCCAACAACCAACTATGCTGAAGGAACGCTTGGACAAAAGGTCGTAAACCGCAAAATAGCCGATTTGCGTACAATTATCAACATAAACGACAAATTCAGTTTTGTCGAACAACTGTTCACAAGCAATATACGTGCCTACAACGAGTGTATATTGAAATTGAACGATATGGCTGATAAATCCGAGGCGTTGGCATATATTGCTACAATTGCTCAGCACTATAATTGGGATGAGTCGTCGGTTGTGGTGAAGAACTTCTACAAAATTATCGACCGTAAGTTTTAAGGTGGGGTGGCTTGTAGTGGCGTTGAAACATGATAATGAATAGACTATGCTTTTGCTCTTTTTTCAATGGGTTGAATACGCCTCCGAATAGTCTGAAATCATGAGCATCCCCAATCGTTTAATAATAACATTTCTCCTATGAACAACAGAAAGGCCATCCTTTTTTCAGCTCCTTCAGGTTGTGGCAAGACTACCATAATCGGTGAAATAATGAAGCGTTTTGATTGTTTCGAGTTTTCGATTTCAGCAACCAGTCGCAAGCCCCGACCAGGTGAGCAGGATGGAGTGCACTACTATTTCCTCACCCCTGAAGAGTTTGCATATAGGGTGTCGAAAGACCTTTTTCTCGAATGGGAGGAAGTGTATCAGGGCACATGTTACGGCACCCTTAAATCTGAGGTCGACCGCATCTGGGATAAGGGCAATGTGATAATCTTCGACGTTGACGTGAACGGAGGGAAAAATCTGAAGAAATACTTTGGAGATGACGCGCTGTCTATCTTTGTCATGCCTCCAAGCATACAGGTGCTTGAGTCGAGACTCAGAGGTAGAGGGACTGAGAAGGAAGAGGATATCGTCAAACGTCTCGACCGTTCTGCCGCAGAGTTGAAAGAGTCGGGTTGTTTTGATGTCACCATTGTCAACGATGTTTTGCAGAATGCCGTTAACCAAACAGAGCAGGTTATATTGGATTATCTGAAAAATTGATATGCTATGAGGGCACTTTTCGATTTTCTGAGAAAATATAACTATTTCTTTCTTTTCCTCTTTTTGGAGATATTGTCCATAGTGCTTATCACACGAAATGGTTATTATCAGAGTGCCAAGCTGGTTTCAACCGGAAACGCCATATCAGGTGGAATCCATTCGGTTGTGAGGTCTGTTACAGAATATTTCGGGTTAAAACACCAGAATGAGGCTTTGGCCGAAGAAAATGCACGATTGCGTGCCCAACTCGAGTCCTCCTATATCAGTTATACCAACAAGGAGTTTGTCGTAAACGATACAGTATACAAGCAGCAATATTCTTACATCGAAGCCGGGGTGATTAAGAACTCTTGGACCAACCGTAACAATTACATCATGATTAATAAGGGTGAAAACCATGGAGTAATGGTTGACATGGCAGTGGTTTCACCTCAAGGCATGGTGGGTGTTGTGGTCAATACAACGGCCAATTTTTCAACAATCATGCCAGTTCTGCATTCCGATAGTCGCAACAGTGTGAAAATCAAACGTACTGATTCAAACGGAACGCTCGAATGGGATGGAAGCGACTACCGCTATGCCCATGTGGTGGATATTCCTACCACTCACAAGCTTTATAAAAACGATACAGTGGTTACGTCCGGTCTTGCTAACGATTTCCCGGAAGGCGAAATGGTTGGATATGTTGTCGCACTCTCGTCCAAGCCCGGCAGCGGATTTTATAGAGTCAAAATCCGCCTGGCCACAGACTTTAATAAACTTAATCACGTTTATATAGTGAACAATCTTTTCCGTGATGAGCAGGATACTTTGATGAACCGTACATTACAATTGAATTGACAGTGAATATAGTGGTTTTAAATATTATCAGATTCTTGGCTATCTTGTTGTTGCAGATTGTTGTACTCAACAACATCACTATCGCCGGCATGTTCACACCATTTCTGTTTGTTCTATTCATTCTGATGCTGCCCACCAATATGAACAAATTATTTCTGCTTTCGGTGGCTTTTGTGACGGGACTTCTCATCGACATTTCTTCCAATGTGTTGGGGTTACATGCGTTTTGCTCTACATTCGTCGCATATCTTCGTATCCTTTTTGCCAATCGAATGCTTACGCATGACGAGCCCGTTGTCATTTCCAGTCCAAGCATCCGCTCTGTTGTACCACAACAGTTTGTGATATATCTTTTATTGATGATGTTCATATATGGAGTTCTCTATTATTCATGGGTGTATATGGACTTTCATGAAATAGGGAGAATCCTCTTTTCTGCTGCGGCATGTGCCCTTGTTTCGACACTATTGTCGGTACTGCTGCAAGTTGTTTTCATTCCGGCAAAAAGGGGTTCGTTATGAGTGGCCGGAGTTTTTTTTTCAAGAAAGTATTGTTTCTGCTGTTGACGGTGTCCCATTTTTATCTGTCGGCGCAGCAGGCTATCGGCACATGGCGTGACCATGTGGCGTTCACTTGCATCAACAAAGTACAGGCTCTTGACGATAAGGTTTATGTTGCGGGTTTCAATGGTATGTTCATGTTCGATAGGGTGTCGCATGCAATCACCCCGATGACCAAAAGTACAGGCCTCTCGGATGTGGGTGTGCAGTGTTTTTCATACGATATAAAGACCGATTATCTTGTGGTGGCCTATTCCAATGCTAATATCGATTTGATTTACAACAATGAAGTCTATAATCTTTCTGATATCAAGCGGAGTGACATCCCAGGCGATAAATCGGTGTACAACATTACTTTCAATAGTGGGTATGCCTATCTGGCTTGCGGATTTGGTATTGTGGTAATCGATCTCGACCGTAAAGAAATCAAGGATACCTATTATATTGGCTCCGATGGTCAATCTATCCCGGTGTACGATATCGCCTTCAGTCAGAAAAACATTTATGCCGCCACCGCCGAAGGATTGAAGAAGGCCCCTGTTAGCGGCGCTTTTCTGAATTTGGCACATGTATGGGTCGCCGATACAGCAAATATCGGTGACATGTATATAGATAATTTGGCAATGATGGACGATAGACTGTTCGTTGCGGGTTATTCCGTCGATCCTCAACAGGTCACTTTATTTAAACTCAACGATTCCGGGAAATTTGAAAATTGGCTGCAAGGTCATATTGTTGACTTCCGTCACTCAGGGAATTATTTCATTGTAGCCTACTCCAATAAGGTCGAATGGTATGATTCAGAATTGCGCTTGGTGGATTCCGCTTCAGAATGGATCCATGGTTCCCTCGATGTTTGCGATGCTGACGTCGCTGCCAATGACGGCACACTATTTATTGGACATACTTGGGCAGGTCTCCTTATGCGTACAGGCGACGGGCAATGGCACTCGTTCGCTCCAAATGCACCTGTTTCGGACAATGTATATAAACTGGTTCCGTTTTCATCCTCTATGTTGGTGTGCCCCGGTGGCAAGCGTTCCACCTTCGATAACGCCTATATCAATGGTAATGTATATGTATATCGCAACAATAAATGGAGTCAACTGGACAACAATGGCCACGGATATTTTGATGTGCTCGATGTCTCGGTAAACCCGCAGGACACCACAGAGATGCTGGCCGCTTCATGGGGTAGCGGAGTTGTTCGTATAGTGGATGGTACTGTTCGCGATATTTACTCTGACACCAATACAGATGGGGTGTTGAGTGCATATACTGTAGGTGATTTTAAGAGTATTCGTGTAGGTGGCGTCGCTTTCGATGACGACGGCAATGCTTGGATTATAAATTCGAAGCAGCGCAACGGGTTGGTTGTGAGAACAAACCAAGGCCAATGGCAGGGGTTTGATACTGAGGATATGGTCGGTGGTAATGAAATCGACAAGATTGGTTGCGATGACTTTCGCAACTACAAATGGTTCTCTGGACGGGCAAACTGCATTTATGTGCACGACGGCGAATCTCAAATGGCCTACGTCAATCCCAACAAGGGTAGCAAGGTTGAGACAAGCAGTGTTAATTGTATGGCAGTGGACCTTGACGGCGAAGTATGGATAGGTACCAATAAGGGTATCAAGGTTATATATGATGCCTACAAGGCATTCCTCAACGGTGGGGAAGGGGAGGAGTCTCCCGTTACATGTAGCAATATCCTTTATTCCGAAGACGGACAAGTCGAATACCTCATGGCTTACGAAAATGTCACCTGTATTGCTGTCGATGGCGCCAATCGCAAATGGGTCGGTACGGCTTCCGGTGGCGTGTATTTGATTTCTGCCAACGGACAGGAGGAACTGCTGCATTTCACCACAACCAACAGTCCAATCTTTTCCGATAAAATTGTTTCAGTCTCAGTCTTGCCTGCTTCCGGTGAGGTTTTTGTGGGTACCGACAAAGGGTTGCAGTCTTATAGAGGTACTGCTACCCAGGCTGAAAACTATCCGCAGAGTCGTATCAAGGTATTCCCCAATCCTGTTCGTCCCGATTACGACGGCTCCATTGCAATCAAAGGATTCAGCCGCAATGCAGTGGTCCATGTCACCAACACTGCCGGACAAACTGTTTATGCCACCACTGCCGACGGTGGCCAGGCCGTTTGGAACGGTCGCACCCAAACGGGTGAAAAAGTGGCAAGTGGAGTCTATTATGTTTTTGCCTCCGATGAAAATGGGCAGATGAGGTCGGTGGCAAAAGTGTTAATTGTTAGATAGGTTTCGATATGTTGCTTGCTACTCAAGGTTTTGTGCTTCATACTGTCAATTATTCCGAATCGTCTGTTATAGTTAAAATATTTACGCGCCATCTGGGCACAAAGTCGTATCTCGTTAAAGGCGTAAGGTCAGCAAAGAGCCGTGTCCGGCAAAATTTGTTCCAGCCGCTGACATTTCTTGATTTGGTGGTTTATAATAACCCAAAAAAGAAATTGAATTTCATCAAGGATATTCATCTTTCTTCTTCAGCAGCATCCTTTTGCCAACCCGACGCAATTAATGCCGCGTTACGTTTTTTCATGACAGAGTTGTTGTATAAAACCTTGCGTGAAGATGAGCCGAATGTTCCCCTGTTTGAGTATATGTCGGCAGTCCAAAATTCATGCGACCCGAACCTTCCTGTCAGTTTTTTGTTGCATACCGCCCACTTTTTAGGTGTCGAACCCCGCAACGATTTCGATGCATGCAGGCCTTATTTCGATCTGCGCGAAGGGTCGTTCTTGCCGGTTTCCTCATCCTCATCGCTCAATCTCAGCCAATCAATGTTGCTGCATCAGTATCTCGATTCTATGCACACAGGCATGCCTTGTCCGTTAGCTTGTCTCAATGATCGTATCGAGCTGATTAATTTGCTATTGAATTATTATCAACTCCATGTGGCAGACTTCAGTGACTTCCATTCCCATCACATACTTCACTCGGTTTTGGCTTGATAGTCAAAATTCGCAACCATGTCCTGTACTGTTTAATGTCCGGTGTAAATCCAACTAATCAATACCCTGTTAAGGTAAGAACAATAGTCTTTTCTGTGAGGAACTTGTGAGAAAGAATGTCTTCGAGCATCAGTCCCCAAACTTTACGCTTTTCTCGAACCCAACAATCTGATAATGAAAGAGTGTGTGATTGTCGACGGCAGTTTTGTGAAGGTACCATGCCACCGGAACAGTTGCGAGGGGGTAAATTAAGGAGGATGTAATGTGTTGGACAATAATAGATTATCATTCTTTATATGAAACGAATAGAAAAACTTGTCAGGTAAGAAATAAATCTGTAACTTTGCAGTGTTGTTTTGTTTGTTTTTTTGCTCAACGGACTTCGCGAAAAATCGCATAGAACTACTTTAAAATCGAAAATGGTATAAAATTAGAAGTCTCTATTAGGTAACCTCTAGAATTTAAATCGCTGATAATAAAATAAATACATATAAATCTCGTTATTATATTGAA
>CALEPD010000036.1 GCA_937910265.1 uncultured Bacteroidales bacterium | reverse complement strand
TCATCCGATTCATTAATTCATGCTGCGGGGCATAAACAAGCCCCGCAGCCCAAAAACACCGCGTAAGCGGTTTTTTTTATATGTCCCATTATTTATACAATCACACATTCAGGTCAAAGGTTTGATGAGGACTATTGTGTTTGGATAATGCATGTTGTTGTAATCACAATTGTCAGCCGCAACGATAGATTTTCCCCAGCCGAATACTCTCTATATTTGTGTGAACTTTCCGAGTGGGAGTGTTTGCGTCTATTTGTATCACGAATAATAAAATGACTAAAATGATTTCAATTTCTATCTTGCCAACAATCCGTAGCCAAACTGTGTGGTAAAACAAAACACCTCCCTGTCTGCAGGAAGGTGTTTCTTTTTGGTGATCTGTACAAGATTTGAACTTGTGACCTCTTGCCTGTCAAGCAAGCGCTCTAAACCAACTGAGCTAACAGATCGTTTTGCCTTTGAATGCGGGTGCAAAAGTACAACTTTTTTTTCGATAATGATGCACTTTCGGTAAAAAAAACGTATTTTTGCATAAATAATTAAAACCACATATTATGAAAACGTTTGTTATGTTTCTGATTACCACTGTGATGTCAATGGGTTCGTTGCTTGCTCAAAATCCGTTGAACAATAATGCCGACAATATCGTCGGAGCCTATTACGCGCAGCAAAACAACGATAATTTCAAGGTCCGTTTCTCAAAACAGAGCAATGGAACCTATACCGCACAAATTTTCTGGGTGAAGGACGACAAGGATGCCAAAGGCAATAAATATCTCGACCCGAAGAACCCCGACAAGTCGTTGCGCAATGTGCCGTGCGACCGCATTGTGCTGATAAAGGGACTTAAATACAATGCCGCCAAGAAACAGTGGGACGGCACCAAAATATATGACCCGCAACGCGGCATCCGTGCCAATGTGGTGTGCAAATTCACCAACGATGGCTCACTCCTGGTGCGTGGCTCGCTGATGGGGTTCAGCGAAGATGCTTATTGGAAAAAACTTAAAGCTGGAGAATAATGGCTGATAATTATTTGGAAAAACGATACGAGGAGACTTTGGGCAGTGCAAAACCCAAAGTGAAAAGAGTGGGTGTTACGCTCGACCAGTTGTTGCTGAAAAACCGTAGCCACCGTGGATATCTCAAGGACTATGTGGTCAAGCGCGACGAGTTGGAACGTATCGTTTCGGTCAACACCAAGATTCCGTCGGCATGCAACAAGCAGTCGTTGCGTTTCCGTTTGGTAACACGCGAAAGTGGCGCCGACAAAGTGCTGCCTTTGATAAAGTTGGGTGCGGCTCTGCCCGAACTCCATCTGCCGTTTCCAGGCACCGAGCCCGAGGCTTTTATCGTGGTGTGCAACGCCGAACCCTCCAACCGATGGGCCGAAATCGATTTGGGCATCTCTTTGCAGTCCATGTTGCTCAAGGCCGTCGAGATGGGTCTCAATGGCATCTGTATCGGCGCTTTCAACAAGGAGAAACTGAAGGGGGCTTTGTCGCTCGACTACGACCCTATGATGATTCTTGCCATCGGCAAGGGTATTGAGAAAATCGAATTGAAACCCATATCTCCCGACGAAAGCCATGCCTATTACCGTGAACAGGGTGTACACTTTGTGCCCAAGGTGAAACTCGACGATTTGATTGTGTAATATTTAATCCATTGCATTCTATATGAATAGACGTTTGTTCTCTGTTAAGATGAAACTGGCCGATATCAAAATCAACAGCCCAGGACTAAGAAAAAGAAAAAAGAAT
>CALEPD010000035.1 GCA_937910265.1 uncultured Bacteroidales bacterium | reverse complement strand
GTCAAATAGAGTGACTGACCCGAGTTTCTTGTATTTTGCCATATGTTTCGTATTTGTGGTTACCCATGTTCGGGAATTCTCTTTTACATAATAAGAAGTGCCACCATTGAGGTGGCACTTCTTGCTTCATGTGAGGTTGGGCGTAAGCCCTTCCTTTTGTTGTGAAATCAACTATCGTACGATGAGTTTCTTGACCATATTGACCTCTTCTCCGGCTATGCGTACAAAGTATGCACCTTGTGCCAAAGTGTCGACGTTCATCTTCTTCACGCACTCACTGTTGCATGTTATGGTCTCGCTCATTACTACGCGGCCGTTGATGTCGACGATATCAATCTTCACCATGCCTTGGGCACCGCTTACACTGATGGTGGTGTTGCCGTTGGTTGGGTTGGGGTAAATGCTGATGTTCATATTGTCTGCTTCATCGATACCTACGCCGGTAATTTCAAATTGAGCAACGGGCGACCATACGCTGAATACATTTTCTTCGCAGATGGTGCGGATGTATAAATCGTAGTAACCCGAAGCGAGGTTTTCAATGGTGTAGGGGTTGGTCGAAACTTCAATAAGTGTTCCCTGATCGGCAACGAAATCCAGTTCACCGTAGTTGATTTGCCATGAATCAGTTCCTTCGGCTGATGTCCACGAAACTGTGGCATTGGTGTTGTCGGTTACCTCAATGCTTACTTCGCTGACAGGTTCACAGATATTGGTGGTGAATGACAAAGTGTCGCTCCAGTCGCTATAGGAGGCTCCGTTTCCGCATACAGACTGTACGGCTATGTTGTAGGCCATACCGGCGAAAAGACCTTCAATGGTATACGGATGTGATGTGACGGTATCGAATATATTGACATCGCTACGGAATACATTTACAATCCATTCTGTTTCGTCATCCCCGGCTGTCCAATCGATTGTAGCAGTACCATATCCGATATTGCTTATTTCTAAGTCGATGGGTGCGAAGCAAGGTAGACTGTCGGTAGTTACAGTGATGGTGCTCCAATCTGAGTATCCCAACGAGTCGGCGGTGCAGTCGCGGCGTACACGGATGTGGTATGTCGTGCCAGCCGAAAGGTTGTTGAAGGTATGGGTGTTGGTATTTATCAATGTTGATTGTGGCCATTGGCTCGTAGTGTTTTCTTTGATGGCTACCTCATAGGCAGTGCCGCTACCAATCCATGAAATCTCGATTGAGCCGTAGTCAACGTTTTCTAAAGTTATTACGGGAGTATGGCATGAAGGAGCGCTTCCAAATACCACTACACTGTCGATGGCTACACCGTAACCATAGTTGTTGTGGCCTTCAAAAGCAAATTGGTATGTACTGCTCGGGTTGGGGAGATACAGGGTGTCTATTTGCCATGTGGCGATGTCTCCACTCCATGATTCGAGATAGGTCCAGTCGGCAGTGGCACTGGTACGATAGTACACTGCGAGGGTGTCGATATCGCCATACCAGCTTTCCTGTGTGTGGGCAAAGGCAAGGAATGCACTGTCTAAAACGGTGATGTCCATAACGGGTGATATAAGTTTTGTTATGATACTGCCGCTGGTAGAGGGTGCAAAGAGGGCATTGCTGTTGCCTTGGAAAGCTTGAGTTGTTACACTATGGTTGTTGTTGCCCGTCGCTATGGTCCATTCGAAGGTGTTGCTTACAAATTCCTGTTGCCAGCAGTTAAGCGGGCTTTCGAATCTTTCAACGAATGGATATTCATCGATGGCATTTTCGTTGCAGAGGGTTGTGAATGTGTAGGCGTCAGAGTAAATGCTGGTATCGTTGCCGCATATTTTACGAACTTGGGCATAATAGCTGGTGCCCGGTGTCAGGTTCGAAAGGGCAATGCTGTTGGTGTTGGATGTAACAGTTTGGTTTGTGCTGTTGCTTCCTTGGTTATAGACGATTTCATATTGTGCGTTTGCATCTCCGTTCCAACTTAGTGTAGCACTGCTCGAGGTGATGTTGCTGGCTGTGAGCCCGGTCGGACGCGGGCAGGCGGAGTACTGTATGCTGATGTCATCAACAACTCCCGGAGTTCCTACGAAATTGAACATGAATGAATTGTACCAGAAGAATACCAAGCGCTGTATACCGCTGACATTGTCAATCGAAACGTTGTAACTGCTCCATGCAGTGTCGGTGTAGCCGATACGGATGTATTGGTACAGACTGTCGATGTTGCCCCATGGACTGGTTGCACTGTTGTTCGATGCTTGGACAGGAATGCTTGGGTCAACAAGCAATACAACCAAACCTGCATTGGTGGCATCGGTACTGTTGCCTCCCGAACGGGCGTTGAACGACAAAATGTATGTGCTGTCGGAGGTTCCGAAGTCTATATCGCGGTAAAGGACTGCATTGGTTATATTGTATTGATCGGTACCGATGGTAATTCCGTTATCGTTCGAAACATATGCACTCGATGTACCTGACTGGGCATCAGCAGTTCCTCTGAACCAATTGACTCCGTTGTTGCTGTTGGTCGACCAATTGTTCCATTCAGTCACAGTCTCAAAGTCGTAACTGTAAGGAATGGTTGCAGGTATTTGAGTTGTGGAGAATGCTTTGCGTTGATATGCCCAGCTTCCGGTATCGGTAGCCGAACAGATGGGACGTACATTGTATTCGTAGTTGGTGTTATTGGTCAATCCTGTAAGAGTGTGGGGTAATGTGGTTACGGTTACAGTGGTTCCCTGTCCGGTAGTAAAGCCCATCGGACCGTATTCAACCAGCCATGAACTGCTTTGGTTGGGGTCAGTCCAGCTCAACTCTACTGTTGTGGCTGTATTGTTGGATGCTGTCATGTCGTATACTCTTTCGCAGGTGGGAATAGCCTCAACTACCACATTGTCGATTTCACAAGTTGAGAACATGTCGCCGGTGCTGGCGTTTTGGAAGGTGATGATACGGTTGTTTCCGCTATAGTTCGACAAATTGATTTCGTGGAATACCATTTCACTTGTCAACACTATGGTGTCGAGGGCGGTCATGGTGTAGTTTGATGAGGCAACATCGCTTATGCCGACTACCAGTGAAGAACCCGAACTCCACATGTCGCATGCCGAGAATGAAATCTGGATGTCGTTGATATCAATGCTGCTGTCAATGGAGGGAAGATGAACAGTACCCAATCCGGTAAATGTGCTGGACTCGATACTGAACAGCTTGTTGACATAATCATTTGAGGTGGTTACAAATGCCGAACCTTCGATATTCCAGCAACGAGGAGTGGTGTAGCCCTCGTATTGAGTAAAGTCTTCGGTGTAAGGCAATTGGTCAATGTTTCCGCACTCAGTTTCAAAGCGTCTTGCCAACGACCATCCGCTGGTGTCGCCATTGCTGCAAAGCGAACGTACATAAACATCATATGTTGACGAGTGCTGAAGTCCTGTCAGCATTATGCTGTTGGCGTTGGCAACTATGCGGGTGCCGTTGCCGTGTCCGAAATCGGCCAATCCATATTCAACTTCAAACGACGACGACAGTGTGTCGGTCCAGCTGATGAGGGCAGTTGATGTTGTTATGCTGTCGGCGGTGATATTGGTTGGAGTTGTACAAGACTGTATATAGTCAATGCTGATGTTGTCGATGTAGAACGACGAGGAGGTGTATTGCGAACCGATGGCAATCGACTTGCCTGTTCCGATATAGTCGGTGAACAGAACGCGGAATGCTTCCCATTCTTCTGCGTTGGTTGGGCTCAGTGTTGTGATTGTGGTCATGGTGTTGAGGTCGTTCGGGTCTGTCAACACGCCTACGACGATTTGTGATGAGAGGGAATATTCGTAGCAATAGTTCATGAATTGCAGTTCGAGGGTTGTAATGTCTTCATCCATAGGAGGCAATACGATGAAATTGTATGTAGAACTTCCTGATGAGAATGTAAGCGACGATTCGCCACTATGGCTTACCTCTTCGGTGACATTTGGATAGATGTAGTAGTTTTGATTGGAAATTCTTCCCCAGCAGGCTTCTACAGAAGAACCCACTTCACTGGGGGCAGTAAAGTTAGTGTCGAATGATTCAATGAATGGGAATGTGTTGATTCCAGAACAAGGTGTTTTGGCACTCAATACTGCCGAAGCCGAATCGGTGTCACATTGCGCTGTAACACGGATGCTGTATTGCGTGTTGGGCTGAAGGTTGTAGATGATGTGGTCTGTTAATGAGGTGCTCGATTCATCGATGGTCCATGTCGAATCGCCGTCGGCCAGATAGGCTATTTGCCATGAAGTTTCCAAATAGCCGGGAGTCCATTCCAAACCAATTGCATCGTTTTCAAGCGAAACAATGTTTACATTGGGGGCGAGACAGGTCTCCAACGAAGTACAGTTGGAGCTTACAAAGCGTATGTTGTTGCGCTCCGAGCAATTTGAACCGCCGGCAATGTTCGAGACATTGTATGGGCTTGCGTCGTTGGTAACGTATCTGCTGCTGTGTTCAATAGAGTGTACGCTGAAGTAATTATCCACACTATAATCTCCGCTTTTGTCGTAAATCATAACCAGCAGATTCTGGGTGGGATCGTACGAGAATGGTTCAGTCAGGGTGAAGCGTACCCAGCTATAGGCAGGTGAGGTGATAGGTCCGTCATATACCAATTGCAAGTTATTGGGGTAAATCCATTCCGATACAGTTGTATTGGGTACGTTGGCAAGATAGATCTCCCATTCACGGGTAGTGTCGTTTATCCCTTGTGTATGGAATTCGAGGGCGGTAATCACATCAACGCTGTCCAATTCGCTTGCGAGATATATCTGTTGGGAAATACTGTAGTTGTAATAATAATTGACGGGAAGATTCTGCGATTCAAGGTTGTCGGTAGTGTCGTTTATCGCAACGGTAATGCTGTTGTTGGCATCGAAGGTTGCACAAGGTAACGAATGTGTGTACAACGATACGCTGTCGGTTATGTCGCTGCAATTGCCGCGGATGTGCACCATATAATGTGTGCCTGGAGTAAGGTCAGTAAGAAAAATGTATGAATCAGATACAGTGTAGGTCACTGTTGTAGAGGTTTCGGTTTCAGTAACTTCAACTGAGAAGGAGGTGGGTATATCCCATTCATCCGAACCGACAACGTCCCATTGAACCTGTGCGGAGTTTACGGCAACGTTTGTTGCGCGGCTGTTGTGGGGATATTTGCATGTGGGCGCCTCAACGCACGATACTTGAAGCTCAAATCCTCGGTCTTCGTTCGAATATTCATCTGATGAAAAACAAATGGTTATGGGTCCTGTAGTGGCGGTCAATGTGTCGATTACAACGGAGTCTCCTTGACCTTGATAGAGCAAGGTGCCGTTGGTTCCGGCTCCATCATATATGCGGAGTTGGTCGGAATAGTCGGAGATGTAGGCGATACCCGAGACGCGTACCATCGAGTCGGTGGTGGCAGGATACACAACAAGTGTTCCATTGGCAGCCCTACTGTAATTTCCGCTAATGCCACCGTCGTCGGTAATCAAATTGTTGCAGGTATAAATGGTGTCCATACCTGTTGCAGGCATGGTGTATACGCCAGGTTGTGCGCTGATGGGTCCAACCCAGTAGCTCGGTTCCTCGGTACAGTTCGACCGAATGTAGAAATCATATAACACATTGTTCAGGTTTTCTATCGTAATGGTAGTGTCCTGACTGGTCATTATCGAGTCCTCGTCAATAAGGTCGATGTCAAATCCAGTTGTTCCATAAGCTATCTGGTATTCAGGGCTGTTGGTGCTGTCGCTCCAGGTAAAGGTCACAGCTGTTGATTCAACAGATGCTATTCTGAAGTTCTGCGGAGTATAACAGGAACGTGCTTGACGGATGGTTAAATCGTCGATATAGTGGTTGGCGTATCCATACATCGTTGTTGTTTGCTCAGTTCTGAATACTACATAAACAGTGTCGGTTTCGCTGATGTTGTCGAACAGAACATTGTAGTATTGGTAACTGTCAGTAAGCTCAACAGTTGTTGCCAAATGGAAATCGGAAGAGGTGTCAGGTTCAGTAACATATCCGATTTGAAGCTCACCGCCATCGGGATTCTCTATCATTGCCCAGAAGCATAGATCAATTTCGTTTCCAGGTATGGGTATGATTGGAGAGATAATGGAGCAGTCTTCCTCGTTCGATAGCACGAGCGCGTGGCTTCCGCTGTGTGCATAGCTATCGTACGACGATACATTGGGATACGATTCGAAATAAGTAGAATACGATTCATAGGCAGTCCAGCAGTTGGGAAGATTGCCCGTGGTGGATTCAAACCCCTCTATGAATGGTAGTGTGGTTGTTCCACAGAGTGTCCTGAATTGCAATGAGGTGGTTATGCTGGTATCGCCTGCACCGCACACACTGTAAATGTAGAGGGTGTATGTAGTGTTTGCATCAAGACCATTTACAGTAATAGAGTCGGCATTGACCAATGTCCAGTTATGTTCATTAACGTTACCGGTGGTTATTTGATAGTATGATTCTGTTGCATTGTCGGACAAAAGCCATGCAATTGTGGCGGAGCTGGATGTTACAGAGTTGAGTGTCAGCAATGCTGGAGCTATGCATGAGGGGCACTCTACAATTGTTGAAAGGAACGGGGTGCCGCCCGCCAGGCCTGATGAGGTGGAATAGTCCGCTATGACACTACCGTCGGCAGCATAAATGGTGAAACTGACTTCATTGGCGAAATGATATCCAGCTTCAACGAAATAAAACCGAATGGAATCAGGGCATACCTGAAAAGTAGCGGTATTAGTCGAGCTTTCAACCGTGAATGTTCCACGCAGGATTGTGTCCTGGTAAATATGGATGGCGGCATTGTCCCAGCCATCTCCATATGAGTCTGCACCTTCGATGGTGATGCTGCACGATTCGCTCCCATCGCATTGGATTTGCGCATGTACGGTGCTTGGCAATAGAAACAGAGCCATCGACATGAGCAAAATTGTTAAGTTTTTTCTCATTTTTAATTGATTTTTATTGTTTTTATATTATTTATCGAGTATATAATGTTTTTTACATGCAGATTATCAGCATATTACAATCGATATGATTGGTGAGAATCCGATGCAAAGATACTTTTTTTAATTGGTAATGTAAAGAAATGAAATACAAAACGTTATTTTTTTGTATTTTTAGCATTTTACTGCCCGAATGGAAATAGAAGAAATTCTATTTGTGGATGTTGTGCGAAGATTCGACATCCTCAATCTCATGTTTGAATTTTTGATTATAGCGAGCCAGAGCTGTGTCGGCATTAATGCCTTGCTTACGGGCTGTGTTAATGAGATTGAACAAATGTTTTCCGAAAGTTTCCTCATCGGAAAATGGCGTGTCAGAGAGAATGTCTTCGCTTTCATAACCAATGCCTTCTGCTTTTTCTTGCATGCGTATGGCTTTCAGCAATGATGGCAGTGTGGCCGGTACGCCTTCAAGTACCGAGCGGCGGCCTTCACGCATCTTTATCTGTTCCCAGGTTTCTTTGACATGGCTTGGCGACGAGTGAGTCGATATACCTATTTCCGGGTGGAGGCTCCAGTCGATGAAAGGGTGGCGTGCTACAAGTTTGTGGCTGATTCGGTCAAATACATCACTCTCAGTAAATCGCCCCTCGTCTTGTGCGATTTTACTATAGAAAATCAAATGCATAAATAGGTCTCCCAACTCTTTGCAAAACTCTTCATTGCCTTGCTCGGGGTCTTGTCGCGTGGAAAGAATGGCCTCGCTCAGTTCAAACACTTCTTCAATGGTGAGGTATCTGAGCGACTCGATGGTTTGGACTTTGTCCCAAGGGCATTCTTCGCGAAGGATGTCCAGTATTTTCCGAAGTCGGTTATATGCGTCTAACGTCTTTGATTCCATCTATTGACTTTAACCTTTCGATAAGGGTGTTTAGTTTCTCAACACTGTTGATGTACAGCATAACCATGCCACGTCCGATACCGTCGATAGACTCGAAGGTGAATGCCCGCATATTGATACGGAATTCCTCTGATATCAAGTTGGTTATTTCTTGAAGAATACCGACACGGTCCATAGTCGTAATGGTCAGACCGGTAAGCAACTCAACCTGTTTGTTCGGTTGCCATTTGGCCTGTATAATCTTGTTCTCGTGGTTGGCCATGGTATTGATGGCGTGGTTGCAATTGGTACGGTGCACCATTACCTTGCTGTCTTCTATAATGCCAATCACCGAGTCCCCGGGAATTGGGTTGCAGCAGGTCGCCGCCACCGTGGGAAGGTTCTGTTGGTCTAAAGGCAACAAATGTTCCAGATTGTTTTCGTTTTTCCCCTCTTTGATGCCGAAAAGGCTCTTGAAGGGATTGAGAAACATGAACTGTGGCGACGGTTTGTTTTTGTTAAAACATGCCAGAATATCTTTTTCTCCTATCCGGTTGATTGCCAAAAGATAGTAGAAATAAGTGTCGCTCGATATTTTGCAGTATTTCTTTAGTTTGGCAACCTCTTCCGGACCGTTTCTTACTGAACATTTCTTGAATAATGAATCGAGTTTGTTTTTACCGGTATCGACATAAGGTTTGCGTTGTGCACGCAGATAATCCTTCAGGCTTTCGCGTGCGCTGGAGGTGTGGGCATATTCAAGCCATTCCTCTGTTGGAATGGTTTTCTTGCTGGTGATGAGTTGAACTTTTTGTCCGCTCTGAAGCTTGTAACTGTTCGACACAACGCGTCCGTTCACCTTCGCGCCCATGCAGTGAAGTCCCAAATCAGTATGAATGGCAAATGCAAAGTCGAGAACTGTGGCGTACGAGGGAAGTATGATGGTGTCGCCTTTCGGAGTGAACAGGTATATTTCTTTGGTGTACAATGTTTCGCGGAACGATTCTACCAAGTCGATGGCACTTTTGTCTGTTGTTTCCAGTGTACTTCTGATCTGTTGAAGCCATGTTTCGACAGGGTTTTCCGTTTGGACTTCTTCGGGATGGGCCTCTTTGTATATAAAATGTGCCGCCATTCCCTTTTCCGCAACGCTGTCCATGCGTTCTGTGCGTATTTGAATTTCAGCCCATTGTCCTATGGGGGTCATCACGGTTGTGTGAAGACTCTCGTATCCGTTGTTCTTCGGAGCGTTTATCCAGTCGCGGAATCGCTCGGGATTGGGGGGGAATTTGGACGTGATAAGTCCGTACACTTTAAAGCACTCTTCTTTCTCGTGTTCCAATGGCACATCGAGAATAATGCGCATGGCATAAAGGTCGAATATCTCTTCGAAAGCAACGCCTTTCTGTTCCATCTTTTTCCAGCAGGAGTAGATGGATTTTACCCTTGATTTGAGCGTGTATTTATACCCGTTGTCGTTGAGCATCTGCTTGATGGGGTTGGTAAGGCATTGCACCAGCTCCTCTTCTTTGCCCAACGTCGCTTTGACTAGTTGTGATACCTCGTTGAATTTTTCAGGATTGGTGTATTTCATCACCAATTCTTCCAATTCAGTCTTGATATTGTATAATCCAAGTCGGTGGGCGAGAGGTATGTATAGATATTGTGTTTCGCTGCTGATAGTCAGCTTTTTGGTTTCGTTCATTGCGTCGAGTGTACGCATGTTGTGTAGCCTGTCGCAGAGTTTCAGGAATATCACATACACATCGTCGCACATCGAAAGCAATATCTTCCTGTATGTTTCGGCCTGTTTCGATGTATTGGGTTGCAGCGCTCCCATGTCATTGATTTTGGTGAGGCCGTCAATGATGATTGCCACCCGATCTCCGAATATCATGCGTATTTCGTCAATCGATGTATCAGTGTCTTCCACCACATCGTGGAGCAATGCGCAGATAACCGCGGTAGGACCCAATCCTATCTCGTTCACTGCTATGAGGGCAACTGCCAGGGGATGGAAAATATAAGGCTCTCCCGATTTTCTACGAGTGCCGGCATGAGCTTTATTGGCCAAAGCAAACGCTTTTTGGATGGACTCCGTCTCTTCAGGGGACAGAACCTTGATCTGATTGCATGCGTGCAGCAGATTTTCAAAACGTTGCCATATCTCTATCTCTTCACGCTTTTTGTCTATCACATACATGGTGACCCTGCTTTCGTTTGCTTATTTTAAAAGAGCAGCAAGGCTGCCGGAATACTTAATCCGATGGTGAAAAATGGAGTATGGTTTACATGACCCATACTGTATGAAAGGCTCCACCATGAGAAACCCCGGTTTCCGAAAAAGTTCTCGAATGCATAGCGGAATCCCACCTCAAAACCGGCGCCTTCGTGGAATACAACACCTCCGAAAATCTGGAAGTCGGAAGAACTTCGAGGCTCTGAGCAGCGGAACACGGCTCCAATAGAATACCAATCGGATGGGGTAAACAAGTATTCCGACGGATAGTAGTCGATACTGTTCATGACTGCCATATATCCTCCCCATTGTTGGGGAATGTATGCGAAATGTCCTCCGATGGCAGTTTCTCCGTAGGCCGAAACAAGGGCAACGCCTTCAAAGAAGAATTTGTTGAAATTGTGCCCGAAGGTGCGGTAGGGATTTTTGGGTTGTCGGTAGTAGTCGGGATCGTCTTCGTAGTTGTAGTATTTGGTGTCGCCATACACATTCTGTTCGCCCGTGTAGGTTGCCGGGATTTCTGTGGCTATCCCTTGGAGCAATGTCGAATCGGTTGGCACTTCGGTTGCGGATTGTGCTGTAGGCACGGGTGCTGTCGAAATGCTGTCGACTGGTTGCGCAGTGGGTATTGTGGGTACTACTGCCGGCGCGGTGTTGGTGGGCACAGTGTCGCTTTGTGCACTTGCCATGGCTGGTATACTGGTGCAGATAATTGCTGCCAGCAAACTTTTTACAATGGTTTTCATCTTTCTTTTCATAATATTGTCAAGGTGGTTCTATATTTGTTTTTCTGTACTGGTTGTTTTTCTGTTGAAACGGTGAATTTATAGAACCCACCTTGGGTTAAAATCAATCAAGCGCTATTCCTGCTCTACGGTCATTTCTTCGCCGTTCATGTTGGCACGAATTTTCTGCTCTATTTCGTCGCACAGTTCCGGATTGTCACGTAATAGTTGTTTAAGCGATTCACGGCCTTGTGCCAGCTTGCTGTCGCCGTAGCTGAACCAGCTGCCGCTCTTGTGTACAATGTCTTGGGCTACGCCGAGGTCGATTATTTCGCCTATGCGCGAGATTCCTTCACCGAACATAAGGTCGAATTCGCATGTGCGGAATGGAGGTGCCACTTTGTTTTTAACTATCTTCACCTTAACGCGGTTGCCCACATTTTGGTCGCCCTCCTTTATGGCTTGTACACGGCGGATGTCAATACGTACCGAAGCGTAGAATTTCAGTGCGTTGCCACCGGTTGTGGTTTCTGGATTTCCGAACAAAACGCCCAACTTTTCACGCAATTGGTTGATGAAGATGCAGCAACAGTTGGTCTTGCTGATAGTCGCGGTGAGTTTTCTCAATGCCTGGCTCATGAGTCGGGCTTGAAGTCCCATTTTGCTTTCTCCCATCTCACCGTCGATTTCGGCTTTTGGGGTGAGGGCGGCAACCGAGTCGATGACAATTACGTCGATGGCTCCTGAGCGAATCAAGTTGTCGGCAATTTCCAATGCCTGTTCTCCATTATCGGGTTGCGAGATGAGGAGGTTGTCGATGTCGCAGCCCAGTCTTTTTGCGTAACTGGGGTCGAATGCATGTTCGGCGTCGATAAAGGCAGCGATGCCTCCTTTCTTTTGTGCTTCGGCTATGACGTGGGTGGCCAAAGTGGTTTTACCCGACGACTCAGGTCCGTATATTTCAATAACACGGCCGCGTGGAAGTCCGCCTACACCTAAGGCAATGTCAAGGCTTACGCTTCCGGTCGAGATTACTTCAAGGTCAGATTCTGGACGGTCACCCAGTTTCATGATGGAGCCTTTACCGTAACTTTTTTCAATCTTATCGAGTGTACTCTGTAAAATTTTTAACTTTTCTAATTTCGTGGAATCCATGCCGTTTGTCTCTTTTGCCATAGTATCAGCGTATTACAATGTTAATAATAAAAATATGTTTCTGTTGAATATTAATACAAATGTACAGTATTTTTTTGAATATCCAAAAACATACTGTACATTTATGTGTGGGTTCTGTAAATAGATTCTCTTGAATGAAGGCTGTTTACAGCAGCCATTTTTGACCGAACCCCGGTATATGTTGTGCTCCTTTTCAGAGCCTGTGAGCTTTATGCCAGTTTGGCAAGTGCTTCGCTGATGCGGCGGATGGCTTCGCGAAGAACCTCTTCGCTGGTGGCGTAGCTGAGACGGATGCAAGCGTCATCACCGAATGCGCTGCCCATAACTGTAGCCACGTTGGCTTCGTTCAGCAGGTAGAATGCCATGTCGGTTGAGTTTTCAATCTTGGTTCCGTTGTAGCTTTTACCATAGTATGAGCTGCAGTCAGGGAAGAAATAGAATGCACCTTGGGGCATGCGTACTTTCAAACCGGGTATCTCGCATAAGAGCTCGTAAACCATGTCGCGACGTTGTTTGAAGATGTTGCGCATGTTGATGATGTCCTCACTGGTCTTGGGGTCCATCTGCATGGCGCATACGGTGGCTTTCTGTGCGATAGAGCATGTTGCGCTGGTTACCTGTCCCTGAAGCTTGTTGCAAGCTTTGGCAATGAATGTGGGGGCGGCGATGAATCCGATACGCCATCCGGTCATTGCAAATCCCTTGGCAACACCGTTGATGACGATCACGCGGTCTTTAACTTCGGGGAATTGGGCTATACTCTCATGTTTTCCTACGAAATTGATGTGTTCGTAGATTTCGTCCGACATTACATAGACATTCTCATGCCGTGCAACAACCTCGGCAATGGCTTTCAGCTCTTCTTTGGTGTAGAGCATGCCGGTCGGATTCGACGGTGACGAGAACATGATCAATTTGGTCTTGGGGGTGATGGCTGCCTCGAGTTGGGCTGCGGTTACCTTGAAGTCGTTGGCTATGTCGGTTTTTACGTAAACGCATTTTCCTTCTGCTACGCGTACCACCTCTTTATACGATACCCAGAATGGAGTGGGGATGATAACTTCGTCACCGGGATTGATGAGACATTGTGCCAATTGGTAGATGCTTTGTTTTGCTCCGGTCGACACTACAATCTGTTCGGGTTTGTAGTCCAAGTCGTTGTCGCGTTTCAATTTTGCGCAGATAGCCTCTTTTACATCGGCGTATCCGGGTACAGGAGGATAGTGGGTAAAGTTGTCGTCGATGGCTTTCTTTGCAGCTTCTTTTACCATCTCGGGGGTATTGAAGTCGGGCTCTCCGATAGAGAGGCTGATAACATCTTTTCCGGCGGCTTTCAATTCGCGTGCTTTTGCAGTCATGGCCAATGTTTCACTCTCGGCCATGTTTAAAATACGGTTGCTGAGTACTTCCATTTGAATTTTTATAATTTGTTGATAATCTATACGTATAACCTAAATCAATAAATTTTTATCGATTATTTGTATGTGCAAAAGTACATATTTATTTTTAATCAACAAAATGCATGGGAATTATATAATCAATTTTTCTATCATGGTTATTCCGATACCAGTAAAATGTTCTGTTTTTTTGTTCTGTGGCAAATGAAAAAGCCGGCATTTATAGCCGGCTGATTTGAGGTGTAAAACAAATTATAGTATATTCTTATCCAGGTGTTTTAGCTGAATTGATTATATACGGTTTCAATGGTTTAATCGGCCTCGTATATCAAGAGCTCACCATTGGTGTAGAAGAATAGGAGAGGGTCTTTACCGTTGTTTTTAAGTACCCAACAACCTCCGTTTTCTCTGTCGATTTCCATTTAACTTCCAATCACTAACCAGTAAACCTTGCTTTTCCAATCTTCTCAATAGAGGGTAAAGTGTGCTGGGATCAATCGTAACATTTTTTTCTTCTAGGGATTGAACGAGTGAGTATCCGTATTCGGGTTTTTGTAATTGACTTAAGACCGCAAGAGTAAGTGTACCTCTCCGCAGTTCTATAATGAGAGATTGTATGAGTTCATCCAAAATGCCTCCACCTCCTAATTCCATAATAGTGTATGACATACAGTATTGTTAAGTGAATAATAACCAAAAATAAATACAAGAAGCGTCAAAAAACGACCTTCATAATTGGATTTTAAGCACCTTCTTTTTTATTCTTAAGGTGTTTGTGTTCTAAATGTTTTTTGTCGAATATAGGCGATTTATAGGCTTTTTGAGAAATGTATTGAATTACGAGGGATTTCTCCATTTAAAATTTGAATATTCTGAATGTAACAAAGGACCTGAATTGATACATTCGAAAACCGATTAAATCAACCTTTCCAAAGGGTGTGTAATTGAAAAAATCTTGTGTTTGAATAGTCTCTTCACGTACAA
>CALEPD010000034.1 GCA_937910265.1 uncultured Bacteroidales bacterium | reverse complement strand
CAATCGATGCCATATTGCGCACAGCATCAGCGCTGTTGACAGAGGCTCCTCCAAATTTGAATACTTTCATATATCTTGCTATCAAATTATTATACTATGTTCCTGGAAATGTTTATGTGATTGGTGTACGGCTCATTTTTACGATAGGCCGGCAATGCATTTAATGTTATGACGAAAGTTCACGTTCAAGGTCGCGGCGGTTGTCTTTGGCTTTTATGGTTTCACGTTTGTCGAAGAAATGTTTACCTTTGGCAAGAGAAATGAGCAGTTTGGCTCTTCCTTCGGGGTTTACAAAAAGCATTTTCGGGATAATGGTATATCCGCGTTCTGATGATTTGATTTTCAGTTTCCGTAGTTCCTTGCGGTTCAGAAGTAATTTCCGGTCACGTTTGGCTTCGTGGTTATAGTATGAGCCGAAACGGTATTCTGAAATGTGCATGTCGTGTACAAACAGCTCGTTGCCGATAAAGATACAGTATGCATCGGCAAGATTGGCTTTGCCGTCGCGGATGGCCTTGATTTCAGTTCCTGTAAGTACAATTCCTGCAGTGTAGTCGTCAATAAGGAAATATTCGTGTTCTGCACGTTTGTTTTTGATTTCAATTACATTTTTCTCTTGCATAGTAACCTTTAACGTGATAATACGTTGTGATATTTTGTGGCAGTGCTATAAATTGGGATGCGAATTAAATATCTGATTCGTGTTGCTTGTCGGATTCCAGTTGGTAATAATCTCTGATTTGGTCGAAGATGGGCATGATTTCGTCCAATGTCGTGAAACTCACCAATGGGATGCGGAACTGCTTGAAATTGTATAGTCCGTGAAAGTATGATGAATAATGCTTTCTCATTTCGAAAATTGCCGTGTGTTCCCCTTTGAAATCAACTGCCGCGAGGAGATGTCGTTTGCACATGGCAATGCGATTCTCTATGGTTATTTCTGTAGGTTGCTCTCCTCGGAGCAACTGTTGTGTTTGTTCGAAAATCCAAGGGTTGCCTATGGCTCCGCGTCCAATCAGAATGCCGTCTACCCCGTATTTTATTCGGGCTTCAACAGCTTGTTGAGGTGAGGTAATATCTCCGTTCCCGAAAATAGGAATGTTCATTCTGGGGTTATTTTTAACTTCTGCAATCAGACTCCAGTCGGCACTTCCTTTATACATTTGGGTTTTGGTTCGCCCGTGTATGCTCAAGGCGGCAATGCCTATGTCTTGCAGTCGTTCTGCCAATTCCACAATAGGCTTATTGTGTTCGTCATACCCAAGGCGGGTCTTTACCGTAACCGGAAGTTTTGCTCGTTTGACCATCATCTCGGTGATACGAATCATTTTTGGTATATCTTGCAGGATGCCCGACCCAGCCCCTTTTCCTGCCACTTTTCTCACGGGGCATCCCCAGTTGATATCGATGAAATCGGGCTTTTCGGCTTCCACAATGTCGAGGCATTCGAGCAATTCGTTCTCGTCAGCACCAAATATCTGGATTCCAATAGGGTGTTGCTTTTCGCTGAATCGCATTTTACGTCTGCTTTTTTCAGCATCACGATTGAGGGCCTCGGAAGCGATAAACTCGGTGATGACAAAATCAGCTCCGGATTCTTTGCAAATTTCGCGGAAAACAAAATCGGTGATATCGTCCATCGGAGATAGACCCAGTAAGCAATATTTTTCAGGAAAAATCGTATTCATATCAATCCGAATTGCCGGTAATTGTTTTGGCGGCCGAGGGTTGCTCTCTACATGAAACCCTCTAATGTTTAGTTCTAACCGAATGCAAAGATACAGAAAAAATGGAAATAGCCTACCAATTTTGTTATACAGAGCTTGACGATATCAGTCAATTGTCTGAGTCCGACCAGTCGCTCCTTCGCCAGGCCATACAGGCCACCGAAGGCGCTTATTGTCCCTATTCCCGTTTTCAAGTTGGAGCCGCTCTTCAGCTCTCCAATGGTATTGTTGTTACAGGCAACAACCAGGAAAACATAGCCTATCCGTCCGGCATGTGTGCCGAGCGCGTGGCCATGTTCTCTGCATCGTCGCAATATCCTGATGCAGCCTTCCTCACAATGGCGTTGATTGCCCGTGACAGTGACGGTCGTTTGGTCGAAGCGTCACCATGTGGAGCTTGTCGTCAGGTAATGGTTGAGTACAGCCGAAGACACCGGAAAAGCATGCGTCTGATTCTTTACACAGGAGATGGTAAAATACGCTGTTTTAACGATGTAGAGGCCTTGTTGCCCTTTTCTTTTACCGCAGATTTGTAAGTATGTGCCGGGTGCAAATTATTGTGAAACAATTTAATTTGATACAAGTAGAATATTTTTAGTCAAAAAAATTTTCACACACTAATTTTTCTTTGTACTTTTGCAAACTTAAATCTTCTTAGAAACTAAAAATAATCAAAGTAAAATAATTTATAAAAATGGGAATTATTGGAAGTATTAGAAAGCGTTCATGGATTGCTGTTTTGATTGTGGGTATAGCAATTGTATGTTTTGTCATCGGTGACCTCAACTCCAACCGTGGTGGCATTCCCGACATGGGAAAGGTTAATGGCAACACTCTTACCGCTGATCATTTCAATGCCATGTATGATCAAATGGAAATGAATTATAAAGTTCAGCAAGGTATGGAATATCTCACCCCTGAGATTGAGTTCCAAATCCGCGAACAAGTTTGGCAGGATTTTGTCCAGGAAAACCTTACTCAAGAGCAGTTCGACAAACTTGGTTTGACAGTTACTCCTGCTGAATTAAGCGATATGTTTGTCGGACAATTCGTCCATCCTTATGTTCGTCAAAGTTTTACCGATCCTTCTACCGGCGTGTTCGATGTACAGCAAGTAGCCAATATGGTCAACAATTTCGATCAGTTGGACACTGCTCTTCGTGCACAATGGGTCGACCTCGAGAAATTCGTAAAGAACGATCGCAGACATCAGAAATACAACAACCTGTTGGCTCAAGGTTTCTACATGCCCAATGTCATTGCACAGCAAGTTGCTGACATGTCGGTCAACGCTGCCAATGTCCGCGTTGTACAGTTGGCTTATCAATCAGTCCCCAACGAGGAAGTAAACCTTACTGACGAGGATTTCCAAAAATACTACGACAAACACCGTGCCGAGTATCGCGTTAGCGAAGAACTCCGCAGTATCGACTATATCGTATTCCCCATCAATCCTACTCAAGAGGACATGGCTACCATTCAGAATGAGGTCATGACTGTTTGGAACGAATTCCAGACCGTAGAAGATGCCGAGATTCCAATGTTTGTAAACTATGAATCACAAAGCAGATACGATTCAACTTATATCAAAACCTCTTCTTTGGCAGCTCCCATGGATTCAATGGTTGCCGCTGCCGCTAAAGGCGCTTTCATCGAGCCCCGCATTATCGGCAACGAATGGCAGATGTCCAAAGTGTTGGATGTGGCTATGCGTCCCGACAGCCTTCGTGCATCAGTGGTACTCATTCTCAACGACCAAGCTGGTTTGAGCACTGTAACCCGTACCGAAGCTCAGGCAAAAGAATTCACCGACAGCATTTTCAACCTTATCAACAGCGGTGCCATCTCATTCGAAGATGCAGTGGCTCAGTATTCCGACGATCCTCAGAAAGTTGAAAACGGTGGTGACCTCGGTTGGCAGCTCGATGGTATGTATGGTATCTTCAACGAACAGCTCGTTGACAATCCTCAAGGCAGTGTTTTCATCTGTCCTTATCCCAATCAAATCGGTTACTTCATCGTAAAAGTTACCGGCAAGACCGAAGCACAGAAAAAATACAGACTGGCCACCATCACCCGTGAAATTGTTCCCAGTGAGAACACCATCAAGAACGTTTACGAAAATGCTTCGCAGTTTGCGGCTCGCAACCGCACCCACAGCGAATTCCTGGCTTCAGCTCAGGCTGAGAACCTCCAGGTTCGCGATGCTATGGTTAACATGATGTCCAACCAACTCGGTGGTGTCGCTTCTGCTCGTGAGATTGTTCGTTGGGCTTACGACGAAAAAACCGATATAGGAGTTGTTTCCGACCAATTGTACGAATCCAATGGCGAGGCTTACGTAGTAGTTGCCCTCAAGGATATTTACACCAAAGGTTATGCCGAACTCAACCAGGTTCGCATGATGATGGAGAACAATGTACGCATCGACAAGAAATCTGAAGTATTGTTGGCACGTGCCGATGAGGCCATCGCTGCCGGAAAAGATATCAATAGCGTAGCAGTGAAACTCAATGCTGTGGTTGATTCTGTAAACAATGTATCCTTCGGCGATTACTATTTCGACAAATTCGGTATGGAGCCGAAAGTATTGGGAGCCATCTCAACCGCTCAGGCCAACCAATTTGTAGGCCCCATCAAAGGTGCTTCCGGCGTTTACATGATCCAAGTCGACGCAGTGGCTCCAAAGGCATCGGAAGATGTCATTGCCGTTCGCTCCCGCTTGTCACAGCCTGCCATGCAGAAAGTTCGTTCTGCAATGCAAGTGCTGAGAGACCAAGCGAAGATTGTTGACCAAAGAAATCTTTGGTTCTAATGTCCCCGATATTAGAATACATTAAAAAAATATATGAAGGCGTAGCCAACAGGTTGCGCCTTTTTCTCAGTTTTGTACTGCAGCAGGCCAAACTGGTAAAACAATTCGGGAAGAGTGTTAAATCCTTATGGAATCCCATAAAAGATGTCATCAAGCAAAAGCATCGTTTTGTGGTAATGGATGTCAACACCTATAAGGAAAAATTCTCGTTTCAGCTTTCCGGCATCAATTTGTTTGTCACATTGGGTATAAGCATCATTTTGTTGGTGACATTGACATCATTGCTGATAGCTTTCACTCCGCTGCGTGAGTTTATTCCCGGCTACGCCAATGGCGAGATGGTAGAACAGACCTATGCCAATGCTCATGTTATCGATTCGCTCGAAACTGAGATTTCCAACCAGGAGCAGATGATTTCCATCATACAAGCGGTGTTGATGGGCCACGAGATTCCCGGTGAGGAAGAGTATTCCAAAACCGCCGCACAAAGCAAGCCCGACTCGGTAGTATATGTTAGGAGTAATGCCGACAGTTTGTTGCGGTTGGAAGTAGAGCGCGAGGACAGCAAATATCAAGTCAAGGGCAATTCCATGGCAAAGAATGCAGACAAAAACAGCTTGAATGCAAAGGTTCAATCTGCCCAGCAGCTCTTTTTTGCACCGTTGAAAGGCCCTGTCACCAGTCAGTTCGATGCCAAGATCCGTCATTACGGTGTTGATATAGCCGGCGAGGTCAATGCCGTCATCAAATCGGTGTATGGTGGTACGGTTATTTTTTCCAATTTTACTGTCGAAACAGGTTATGTCATTGCCATACAGCATTCCGGCAATATAATTTCGGTTTACAAACACAACAGTTCGTTGTTGAAGCGTCAGGGCGATGTTGTCCGTGTGGGTGAACCTATAGCCTATATTGGTGACAGTGGAAAATACTCGTCGGGCCCGCATCTTCATTTCGAACTGTGGATTTCAGGCAAACCTGTCAATCCGCAGCAGTATATAGTATTTTAGGTTTTCATATATCAATGATGGATATATAGATATGATAAAAAGAATCGGAATCTTAGGCTCAACAGGCTCCATAGGTACGCAGGCTTTGAATGTTATTCGATGCCATCGCGACCGTTTTTCGGTCGAGGTGTTGTGTGCCGGCAGCAATGCCGATTTGCTGATTGAGCAGGCTCTCGAATTCCAGCCCAATACTGTAGTCATAGCCGACGAGTCGCAATATTCCAAAGTCAGGGATGCGCTTCAACCACACGATATCAAAGTTTTTGCAGGCTCACAGTCTATAATTGATGTGATGGAGATGAGTACCATCGATATGGTACTTGCTGCCATTGTGGGCTTTGCAGGGTTGGCTCCGTTGATGCGCGCCATTGAATACGGCAAGCCCATTGCACTTGCCAACAAGGAGACCATGGTTGTTGCCGGTGATTTGGTGACACGTCACGCCGTCAAACATAAAGTTCCCATTTTGCCTGTCGATTCCGAGCATTCAGCCATTTTCCAATGTATGATAGGGGAGGGGGCTGTCGATAAGGTGATACTTACCGCCTCGGGTGGCCCGTTCCGCGGCAGGAGCCGTGACGAGTTGCTTTCGGTGACACTCACCGATGCACTCAGCCATCCCAGTTGGAGTATGGGCCGTAAGGTTACCATCGATTCAGCCACGCTGATGAACAAGGGTCTTGAGGTTATAGAGGCGAAATGGCTCTTTGGTATTGATGCTGAAGATATCGAAGTTGTTGTTCATCCCCAATCGGTGGTGCATTCTATGGTGCAGTTTGTCGACGGGTCGGTCAAGGCGCAATTGGGAATACCTTCGATGGAGACGCCGATACAGTACGCTTTCGGCTTTCCTGAGCGTTTGCCCCGCCATTTGCCGAGACTCGATATTGTCAATTATTCCCAGCTCACTTTCGAACGCCCCGATACAGAACTTTTCCGTTGTCTCCCATTAGCCTACCGTGCTTTGGAAAAGGGCGGAAACATGCCCTGTATCATGAATGCGGCTAACGAGGTGGCTGTGCAGCAATTTATCGAAGGAAAGCTCAGTTTCCTCGGCATTCCCGATTATGTTGAGCGGATAATGGAAACAGCACCCTTTGTGTCCAACCCAACTTTAGAAGACTTATTCCAAACACATAATACCATTAGAAAATCATGAAAGTACTTGCATTATTATTAAGCTTATCAATTCTCATCATCACTCATGAGTTTGGTCATTTGGGTTTTGCCAAACTG
Organism: uncultured Bacteroidales bacterium; assembly: GCA_937910265.1. GTDB lineage: Bacteria > Bacteroidota > Bacteroidia > Bacteroidales > P3 > Colimorpha. The sequence goes on along the minus strand of CALEPD010000034.1, from coordinate 7,589 downwards.
TTCGGTACCCGTGTACGACGCTTCTATCTGTTCTTCAACCCTGGGTTTTCTCTTTTCAAGGCCCGCAAGTTTAATGGCAAGTGGCATTTCCTTTTCTTCAATGCTCAAACCCCCGATGAATGGCTTGACGAGAATTTGAAGGAGGAGGACCGTGACAACACCTTGTGGGGATTGGGATGGTTGCCTTTGGGAGGTTTCTGCGACATCGCAGGAATGATTGACGAAACCAAAGGCCCTGACGAACTCGCAAGTGAACCCCAGCCATGGGAATATCGCAGCAAGCCGGCTTGGCAGCGTCTGTGTATTATTAGTGGCGGCGTTTTAGTCAATTTTCTTTCGGCATTGATTATCTTCTCCGGTATTTTCTCATATTGGGGCAGTGACGAACTTCCTTTGCGCAATGCCAAGTTGGGCTACGACTATCATCAGATACTTCTTGACGAAGGATTGCAGAATGGCGACATCATCTATGCCATAAATGGGAAAGAGATGTTGGATTTTGTTGAAACACAAGAGGAGCTGCTTCTTGGCAATCCATCGGTTATAACTGTGAAGCGTGCCGATTCGTTGGTGGACATTCGTTTGCAAAACGATCTTCTTGAACGTGTCAGTGCCGAGCAGCCCAAATCGTTGATGACGGTCCGTTCGCCTTTTGTGGTTAAGGATTTTGTGGCAGGCTCAGCCGCTCGCAATGCAGGACTTCAGCAAGGCGACAGTGTTGTAGGCATCAACGGAGTGGATATGGCGTCATATACCGAAATATTTCCCGAACTGAAGCGTCTTGCCGACAGCAATATCACTGTTGCTTATTATCGTGACGGAGCGTTGATGTCGACTACTTTCACCATGCCTTCTGACGGTAAGATGGGTGTTCAATTGAAATCGCCCTACGAAACTTTCGAGGTGGTGCACATCGATTATACCATTTGGAATGCCATTCCGGCAGGAATCAAACATGGTTGGAGTACCATGGTTAAATATGTTTCGTCATTGAAGGTATTGTTCACTGACAATGGGGTTCAAAATTTGGGCGGTTTCGGCTCGTTAGGGAGCCTTTTTCCCAATGAGTGGAACTGGCATAGCTTCTGGTCGATTACGGCCTTGCTTGCCGTTATTTTGGCCTTTATGAATGTTATCCCCATTCCCGGTTTGGATGGTGGTCATATTATCTTCACCGTTTGGGAGATGATAACCCGCAGACAACCCTCCGAAAAATTCCTCACCATAGCGCAAAACATCGGCATGTTCATACTGTTTGCGCTCTTGATTCTGGCCAATGGTAACGACTTGTTGCGTTGGTTGCGAGGCATGTTCTAATATCCGCATCGATGAAGAAAATCGACAAACTCATTTTAAAATCCTTCATAGGCCCGTTGATGCTCACGTTTGCACTCTCGGTGTTTGTGTTGTTGATGCAGTTTGTTTGGAAATATGTCGATGACTTAGTTGGCAAAGGTCTTGAATTCAGTGTGATCGCCGAACTGCTTATTTATGCGTCGGCAACATTTGTCCCTATGGCGCTGCCTATAGCAGTGCTGTTCGCATCCATTATGACAATGGGTAATTTCGGGGAAAAATATGAATTGATTGCAATGAAGGCAGGCGGTATTCCCATCAGCAGGGTGATGATGCCTATGGCATTGGTTTCGTTGATGCTGATGGGTGTGGCCTTTTATTTCGCCAACAACATCATGCCTCAGGCCATGCTCAAATACCGTGTTACCTTGTACGACATTACGCGCAAGAAACCGGCGCTTAATATCCGTCCCAGCGAGTATTACAGCGAGATAGAGGGATATGTTATCCGCGTCGATGAAAAGGACCCTGAAGGATACATGATGAAGGGCATTACCATTTTCGACCATACTGACCGTCACAACCAGACTTCAGTCATTCAGGCGGACCATGGATTTATGCAGACTTCGCCAGACGAGCGTTACATGATATTCACGCTTTACGACGGATGCACCTATTCCGAAAACATTGCCCAGACCAATTATTATTCACGGCCTTTCACCACGATACATTTCGACGAGCAGGTAATTACCTTCGACATTTCGTCGTTTGCTTTCAGCAAGACCGAGGACAATTTCTTCAGCAACAGTTATCAAATGCTGAATATGAGCCAGCTCGACACCTCAATTGTCCAAATGGAGGATGCTTACCGCCAACGTATCAATGAGTCATCGTTGTCGGTATTGGACAAACTCAACACCTATCGCACCTATCAGGCCAACAAGGATACCATTTTGTCGCCTGTCGATTTCGATTGGGAAGAACGTGTTGCGGCTTCCGACAGTAGTACCTATAAAACCATTATAAACCATGCCATCTCTTTGTCCAATCATATAAATGCGGACATGCGGATGTACAACAAGATACTGCAATCCGATACCGAGTACATCAATCGTCACTATATCGAGTGGCACCGCAAGCTGACGCTCTCGGTGGCCTGTTTCCTCCTTTTCCTTATCGGTGCGCCTTTCGGTTCGATTGTCCGCAAGGGTGGACTGGGTTTGCCGTTGGTAGCTTCGGTGGCTTTCTTCGTGCTCTATTATGTTATCGGTATGATTGCAGAAAAGGCTGTACGCGAAGGGGCCTTGCCGCCATTGGGCATGTGGGTCTCCACCCTTGTGTTTATTCCCATAGGCGTTGCCTTGACCCTTCCCGCCACCTCCGACACTTCGTTTTTCGACACCTCTTTCTGGCGCAAACTGTCGGATTTGGCAAGTGTTTGGTTCGCTCCTCTCAAAAGAAAGAAATAACAGCTATTCCCTCTTGAGTACTATTCCTGCCCCCCCAAAAAAACGTTGGACAAATTCCGCCTCTACGCGTGGATGTCGCTTGTCTGATGGAAGGGAGTAAAAAAATACTGTGCATTTAAGTTTTTTTAACACGGTAAACCTCCGGTGGAACTCGACTTTCAGTTCGTTTTTTTCATGTCTTTTTATCCGAAAATTATTATTCTTCAATACTATATTTATTTTTTTTAAAAAATAGGATAAAAAAACGAGCATATTTCAAAAAAAAAGAGTATAATTGCAATTATTTTGCTTGATAGTGCATCTGTGACTAATAATGTACCATTGTGTCCAAGAGAGACCACCGGGCGCAACCGTTGGTGCAGCTGCTGCCTTTACTTCTCCCACTCTTCCAGCCGATGCCGCAAGACCGTCTTCATTTGAGAGGACGATAGGATGAAACTTTTTAATTTACCTTTTTATTAACAAAAATTCATTCAGTATGAAAAAATTTTTACAATTGATGTCTCTTATGGCACTGATGATGGTGCCATGGGTGATTCAAGCGCAGAATTTTTCCTACACCTGCGACTTCGAGGATGACTCGGACACCACAGGTTGGGTGATTCTGAATGGAAGCTGTGCCAACGGCTGGTATATCGATACCGCTGTTGCCTGTACGGGTTCCAAATCGCTGTACATCTCAAACGACAATGGCGTCTCCAACGCCTACACAACGGGCTCTTCCTCATTGGGAGTGTATGCTTACCGCGAGGTAGTGCTTACAAACACCGCTGCCTACGACATTTCGTTCGACTGGCGCGCATATGGAGAAGGTTCATACGACTACATTCGCGTGTTCCTGGTGCCGTCAACGGTAACCCTTACTCCGGGAACATTGCCGAATTCGTTGACGAGCATGTATGATTTTGTTTCGGTAGTTCCTGACGGCTGGATTCAGCTCACTTCAGCCAGTAAGTTGAATCTTTCCAGTACATGGCAACATTGCCTGTATTCGGTTTCCGTACCCGCAGGCACCTATAATTTGGTCTTTTTCTGGGGTAATGACGGTAGTGGCGGTTCGCAACCTCCGGCTGCTGTCGACAACATCTCTTTCGTAGAGCCTACCTGTCCCTATGTTGGCAACCTTGCTGCCAGCAACATCACCTCTTCATCCGCCGACCTCAACTGGGTTGAGCGCGGCACCGCCTCGTCATGGGTTGTCGAGTACGACACTGTACCCTTCATCCCCGGTACTGGCGCCGGCAACATTGTAACTGCCAGCGACACCACCGTCACCCTCACCGACCTGCTCGACCACACCACCTACTACGTATACGTACATGCTGACTGCGGCGGTGGCGACACCAGCCTCAACATGCAGACCTCATTCACCACCATGTACATCTGCTCACCGCTTGATGAATACTCAGCGAACAATGTAAGCATCACCTCGGCCACCTTGAACTGGAGCTATCAGCATGGAGTTGGCGACAGCGATCCCACTACCGTCGACATCACCTGGAGCGACAGCACCGGCCAGATTGGCGTTGCCACCGTCAACGACTACACCGCCTATGTAATCACTGGCCTCTCGGCAATGACCGACTACACCGCCACCATCACCCCCTATTGCGGCGATGACCCGAGCTCCACAGTAACTGTCGAGTTCACCACCCAACCCCTGCCTTGCGCAGTATGGGACGCGAACCTCACCGACACCGCAGTATTGGGTACAGGCTCCTCACAAACTTCGGGAGTTCCGGTAAACAGCAGCTGGGGTAACACCCTCTGCCAAGGCATCTACACTGCCAGCGAACTGATTGCTGCCGGTCTCGACTCAAACGGCTGCGGCATCACCGACCTCTCCTTCACATGGACCACCTCGTCGAGCTATCCTAAGGTGTTCACCATCTGGTTGGCTCAGACCACCACTTCAACCTTCGCAGGCACCGCTGCATCCGATTGGATTCCAGCCAACGCCTTCACCCAAGTCTACACCGGCGACCACCCCACCGGAACCACAGGTTCGGTGACCTACCACCTCGACGTTCCCTTCCAATGGGACGGCAGCAGCAACATTGTGGTTATGACCACAATGAACCAGCCCGCCAATGTTTCGCATAGTTCTTCAGGCTTCTACGGCTTGTCCACTGGATTAAGTGTCAACCGCACTCTATACAAATACCAGGACAGCAGCCCGTTGGGTCTTGCAGCGCTGAGCAATTCGGCATCCAGCCGCAGCTCCAACCGCACCAACATCACATTCATTGCCAACGTATGTTCCGAATATTCGGAATGTGCAGCTCCCACACTCTCCTTCCTCCAGATTCTGCCCGACAGCGTCGAGGTTCAGTGGACTCCCGGCTATCAGGAGTCTTCCTGGGATGTCGCCTATCGTCTGCATGGCACTAACGAGTGGACCATTGTTGAGTATGGCACTTCCAACACCACCTATATCTTCGAAAATCTCATCCCCGCCACCGAATATGACTTTATGGTCATGCATGAGTGCGATGGCGACACTTTGATGGATATCGAAACCGTGCGCACTGCCTGCGCCCCCATCTCCACGTTCCCCTTCACCGAGAATTTCGAAAGTTATTCTACCGGTTCCAATGCTTCCATCAACCCCTGCTGGGTTAAATATTACTGGAACGGCAGTACTTTAAACCCCTCGAACTACCCCTATCCCAATACTGTTGGCGGCAGCAAAGCCATGTATTTCTACAGCTATAAGAGCGGCTCAACCCGCTACTACAGCTGGGTATCATTGCCCGAGGTATTGGACAGCGTTCAACCCCTCGAAATGGAATTCGACATCCGCCGCTACACCACAGGCACCAACTATACACAGAGCTTGGCAGTAGGTGTGATGAGCGACCCCAACGATATCACCACCTTCGACACCATTGAGGTTTTCTCGGCTGTTGCCAGCGGTGTCTGGGAGCCTCAGTATATTTCGTTCGAAGGCTACACCGGCACAGGCAAGTATATTGCCTTCCTTGGTCCCAATGTGGAAGTGCCTGGCCAAACCTACTACTACAACTACGTATATCTCGACAACATCGTGCTTGACCGCAGATCGAGCTGCCCGCGCATCACTCGCGTACACGCTCGCGACATCACCAACACCGAGGCCGACATCACCTGGGACGCCAACGAAAACTACGCCTCTGTAATGGTTAAGTGGGGTACTTCGCCCAATATCGCCGATGTTATCGACAGTGTTGAGGTTTACGACAATATTGTCACCCTCAGCAACCTCACCCCCCACACCACCTACTATGTATGGGCTCAGGCCATGTGTTCTGACGAACCGAGCCGTGTCGGTTCCTGCAACTTCACCACTGCCGACGTTTGCAACCCTGTTGTAAGTGCCAGCATTTACGACATTACCCACAACAGCGCATCCTTCGCCTGGACTCCCGACGAGGTTACCATGCCCACCGCTTACGCTGTTGATTTCAAACCCGACACTGTTGAAAACTGGACTTCGGCTGTTGTCAACCAAACCTATTTCTTCCTTACAGGTTTAAGCCAAGGCACCGTCTACGATGTACGCTTGCGCGCCATCTGCGGCAACGACACCTCCATCGCCATCACCGGCTCGTTCGAGACCACCACTTTGGGTACCATCGGTTCCAACCAGGCTGCCGCTGTCATCCCGGTTTATCCTTACTACAACTACAGTATTTCCGAGCAGATCTATCCCGCTTCTTCCTTCAATGGCTATGGCGACACCATCAACGGTATCTACTACTATGCGGAAGCTGCCACCTCTGATCCTCGTATTGTCAAGATGTATGTGGGCAACACCACACTCAGTGGCTTTGCCTCTGTTTCTGATTTCATCTCCAGTGCCAACCTCACTTTGGTTTACGACTCCGCTTGGGCTATTACCCAGGGCTGGGTTGAAGTACCGTTCAGCGCTCCGTTTGTACGCAACAGTGCACAGAATTTGGTAGTACTCATGGTTGACGAAACTGGCGAGTATGAATCTTTCAGCGGCTTTGCCCAGTATGATGTATCCAATGGTGCCACCCTGTTTGACTACAACGACGATGCACCCTATCCCACCAACAGTGGCGCCGACCTCCAAATTGCCAACTCTCTCAACATGATCCGTCTCAATGCCACCTTTGCTAATCCTACCTGCTATGCTCCGCATGTGGCTGTTGCCGAAGCTAACGACACGGCAATTGAGCTGATATGGACCCGTGGCGGTAACGAAACCTCTTGGGCTGTCGACTACATGGTTCTTGGCGATACGGTATGGACTGCTGTAGTGACTACCACCACCGACACCTTCGCCACTGTATCCGGCCTTACCCCTTCTACTCAATACACCTTCCGTGTATCCTCCATTTGCGGCAATGAGACCGTTTCGACCACCATCGCAGCCAACACCGCTTGCGGTCAGTTCGAAATTCCCTACTCCGAGGATTTCAACCTCCTGGCTTCTGGCGACAATGTTGTCAACCCCTGCTGGAACATGGGCAATATCGAAAGCACAACCAGACCTTCGGTTGTCAATGTCACCGGATTGGGCAAAATGCTCGACCTGCCATTGGGCGGTTATGCTTCGCTGCCGTTGATGAATGCCGATGCCAACATGCTACGTGTTCGTTTCAACTATCTGTTTGCCGACACGATGGTATACGCTTATGTAGGTCTTTCCAACCACCCCAACGATGTTTTGGCCACCCAATATTTCGACACCCTCCGTGCTTCTGAAGTGGGTGCCACCTACACCGCTATGGTACCTTTCGACGCCTATGAAGGTGAAGTAGGATATATCACATTCTACTCTCCCCGTGGCCATTTCTATGTCGACAATATCGTTGT
>CALEPD010000033.1 GCA_937910265.1 uncultured Bacteroidales bacterium | reverse complement strand
TTTTAACCCAACAGAAACAAAATCTGCAATTTGTTTTGTTAAAACTTCAATATCAATATCCTTTTCATTTTCTCGATATGGATTTGCGAAAGCAAACTGCTCATAAGCCACTATTCGTATAAAGTGATAAAATACGACAACATAAACCTGATTACACCAGACAAGCAAAAAGAGCTCATCGCAGACCTTGAAAAACGCACCGGCCTCAAAATAGACAAGGTTGAGGTAGGAAGCATAGACTTTCTCAAGGATGCCGCATTGGTAAAGATGTACTACAAGAGCGGTTCTGCAAACAATTCAGTTGATACAACCCTAAAAGCGCCGGTAGATGAATACAAACTCAAGAACTAAAAGAAATTTTGCCGCATATCTGCTTATTGCGGTAATGGCAACAGCACCATTTATCGGTGCAACAGCCCAGGATGATGAGTTCGGTGTGTGGACAACACTCGAAGCCTCAAAGAAAATAAACAAGAAACTGAAACTCGACTTCGAGGCAGAACTGCGCAGCATAGATTTTGTCAACGATATCGAGCGGATATCTTTTGGAGCAGGAGCAAGCTACAAATTCACGAAATGGCTGAAAGCAAGTGCCGGATACATATTCATATACAGCCACAGCCTCGACGAAAAGAAAACGAAATGGGACGACCCTCTTATAATCGATGGTATAGGAACATACTACGACTACAACATTGACCACGATTATTGGACAGAGCGTCACCGTTTCCACCTATCAGTAACCGGGGACTGCAAGATTGGCCGGGTAGAACTGTCACTGCGCGAACGTCTGCAATTCACACGGACCAATTCTGCTACGACAGACGAGAGCAAGTACCGTTGGCAGCAGAATTTCGATGAATCATACAACGAGACCGAACCTACAATATCTCTCAAGGAACGCGCCCCGGAACTAAAAGAGGCAAAGGAGAACACGACACTCCGTTCACGCCTCACTGCAAAATGGGACATTCCCAAGTGCAAAGTAAATCCGTTTGCATCAATAGAACTATATACGCGCATCGACAAATGGAAAGGATGCGACAAGTTGCGTTACCGTGCAGGAGCAAGCTATAAGATAAACAAGAAGAACGACATATCACTCTACTACATGTATCAGGATGCCCATGACGATGATGAGCCGAAAGGACACGCCATTGGCATAGAATACTCTATAGAACTATAACAACCCACAAGCATGAAAAGACTCATTACACTCATGATGCTTGCCACAGCCCTGTCGGCAGTAAAGGCACAGCATATGATGATAGATAAAGGCACAGACAGCCCGGAAATTATCGAGCTGGACAAACTCGACAAGATTACATTCAACGGCACAGCAGTGTCGGTGAGACTTACCGACGGACATACATCGAGCGGCAGTATGGGAGAAATCAAGCGCATCAGCTTTGGAGATTTCACCTCTGTTGAAAACATCACAGAAGAGAAGAAGATTATCGAACATATATCATGCAATGCCATAGGGCTTGGCTGCAATGCCGGAACAATAATAACAATCTACGACATCATCGGAACGCAAGTAGCAAAAACCGGACTCGATGCAGATAACGGGTTCATCGGCATATCGCACCTGCCGAAAGGAATATACATTCTCAAGGCGGGTAACCGTACAGCTAAATTCATAAAAAGATGAAAAAGACCGCAACTATCATAGCTCTTTGGGCCGCATGTTCTGTCCAGGCACAAATCCTGTATGTGAACAACAGCGACGACACATATCAGGCCGTTGACACAAAGAACATTGAGGAGATTACTTTCAACGAGGACGAACAGCTCATCATGCTAAGGCTTGACAACGGAGCCATAAGCCGTTTTTCAACAAGTAAAATCGAATGCATCTCAACTGCGACCGACAAGAGAGAAGAATTGACATACAGTCTCAACCCCGATGTCGCTTTTGACACCGACGACATCAACAACTATAACGAAATTGTCGAATCGGTAATAACAGACGAGACAAACGATGAATCGGGCGACTTTGTCGAGAACTATGAGACTACACGTGTTGTCACTGTGACATTTAGCGAGAACGGTGTAAAGACAAGCCCAGCAAAACTGGATCAGGTGACATTCACAGCCGAAGGCAACCATCTGACAATCAATTCTCAGCGCAGCAAGGTCGCATACTTGATAAGAGGCAATTGCAGTAACGGTTCACTTAAGATATACAGCCTTAAGAAATTCCAGATTCTGGCAAACGGCATCACCCTTACCAACCCCACCGGACCTGCAATAAACATACAGAGTGGAAAGACCGTATATTTCACAATTACAGACGGAACTACCAACAACCTGTGCGACGGCACAGTATACGACCTGCCGGCAAAGGACAACAACGGTGTGGAAGAGGACCAGAAAGGCACTCTCTTCAGCGAAGGGCAGTTGATATTCAATGGAGGAGGAACACTAAATGTCACCGCTAAAGGAGGTCATGCCATATGCAGCGACGACTACATCAGGATAAGAAGCGGAAACATCAACATTCTTGACGCAGCAAAAGACGGATTCCGCACAAAGGACAAATTCATAATAGGACGCACGGTAGACATGTCGCCTTCAATTACGGTCAATGCCACCAACAACGGCACACCGCTCAACCCCAGCCATCCCACCGACAGCAGAACCACCGAACCGAGAACACACAACAGATTCCGACGCATACAAAAAGAATTTTCGCAAAGATAATACACCGCCTCGGCTTAAACAAATATTTTGTTTACATCTGCTAAAAATACTCTTCTCGGTAGTGGTATTCGTTGCGTAAAAGCTCGAAATCGTTCGGGTTTTGGCGTAAATCGTTCGTGATTTTGCGTAAATCGCACCTCAATTTTATCGAATCGCACATCCGCTGCCACTCGATATTCTGACGCTCCACCCGACTCACATTTTCGGGATACCACCCAACCAAAGGCAACGAAAATTCCTCCGCAACGGCTGCCACAACCATTGCCGTCGCGTTGGCTTTTCCTTGCGCCGAGTAGCCGGCAATATGAGGGGTTGCAACAACCGCTTTATGTAGCAACTTTTCGTCGATATTTGGCTCATTTTCCCACACATCAATAAAGAGTGGTCTATCGGTAGCAAGTAAAGCATCGGTAGCAGCGACTTCGCCACGCGAAGCATTGATAAGCACCGCATCAGAACGCATCAGAGAGAGCGTTTCGTGGTTAATCATGTGGTAAGTCGTAGCATCCAGCGGAGTATGAAGCGTCACAATATCAGATTGTTGCAACACCTGCTCAAGTGGCAGAAAATCACCACCCTCACGTTGCTGTCGCGGTGGGTCACATCGCAACACACGGAAGCCCCACGCGCGAGTATATCGCTCCACAAGCGAACCCACATTTCCAACTCCTACTATGCCGAGAGTTGTCTTTTCAGGCAACAAACCGCCGTTTTCTGACAACATGGCGAGCGCAGCCGACACCCATTGCAGCACACCCGCAGCATTGCAGCCCGCAGCGGTTATAACCTTGATATTGTGAGCATTACACCACTCTATGTCGATATGGTCAAAGCCTATGGTGGCAGTGGCTATGAACTTAACTTTTGTGTTATCAAGCAGTGCGCTGTTGCATCTTGTACGAGTGCGAATGATAAGTGCGTCGCTATCGCAAATCCTTTGGCGTGTGAAGTCATCCTGGTGTATGTATTGCACCTCGGCGTAGGGCTCCAATAGACCTTTGATAAAGGGTACGCCATTATCGATGGTGATTTTCATATCTGAATGAGGTTTACTTTGTAAAATTTCTACAAAGATAACATTTTTTTCGGAATTATTCTTATCTTTGCGTGATATTTCGTTTGTGCGACGAGGTGTTAAAAGCAACAAAATTTATCCATATGCAGACCAAAGAGTTTAATCCTAATGGTATTATACCCGATAATGGCAACTATTTCGGTATGCCGCTTCCTCCCGATGAGGCAGCCCTTGTGCTTATCTCGGCCCCGTGGGATGTTACAGTGTCGCAGC
>CALEPD010000032.1 GCA_937910265.1 uncultured Bacteroidales bacterium | reverse complement strand
TTACACCGGAACCTCAAGTCCTTCAACCAATGCGGCGTCACAAAGTTACACAACCTCCACCGCCGGTCAATGGTCAACAGTCACACTCACCACACCCGTTGACGTTGTTGACGGCGAGTCGATATGGATTTCGCTTTCAAGTGCAGGCAGCTATCCCGCATCGATGTCGCACAACAGCGGAAACCCTGACGGACTGTTGTGGGGAAGTACACTTTCGCCCATCTCATACGACTTTACCTTTATGATAAAAGGTATTTTCACCGAATCGGACAACCAACCACTATACGATACCATTTATGTTTACGACACCATTACCATACATGACACCATTATCGTAAACCATTATATTCACGACACCACCTATGTAACCGACACTTTGTACGTTGACAACTACATCTACGATACAACATACATCGTTGACACTTTGTATGTCGACAACTACATTCATGACACAATATACGCAACCGACACGATGTATGTCGACAACTACATATACGACACCACTTATGTAACCGACACGTTATGGATGTATGATACGATATATGTACACGACACGATTTATGTATATGACACAATTGTCACCGGAACAGATGACATTGTGACGCTCAATCTGAAGATGTATACACAAGGAAACGAGATTGTTATAGAAGGTGCGGAAAACAATGCAGTATATTTATACGACGCCATAGGCCGCCGTCTGGATTACAAACCCGCATCGGCCGGTGCCTCATCCAGTGTCATTCGTTTTCATGTACCTGTATCGGGCACCTATTTGGTAAAGGTTGGCAACTACCCGGCCCGCCGCATCGTTGTGATACGGTAACCGGAATGATTCTGCCTACAGTTTGACACACAAACATAGGGAGCGACATTGCTCCCTATGTTGTTTTTTGTAGACGCATCACGCAATATATCACACAGCAATATCGTAATATATTGCGAAAACAGTATGCGCCGCACTCCTGCTGCAACCAAAACAATTCCGACATGAAAAAACAATATCATTTTGACGAACCGATTGAACGCCGACACTCCGATTGTGTGAAATACGACAGCTTGCCCGCCACCTATGGACGCGATGACCTTTTGCCCATGTGGGTTGCTGATATGGACTTCCGCTCACCCGACTTTGTAATGGAGGCCATACGCAAACGCTGTGAGCATGAAGTTCTTGGATACGGAATGCCACCTGAAAACTATTGGCAATCGGTTACCCGTTGGCTCGACAGGCGCTACGACATCCATACCACAAAAGCAAACCTGCACTTCATACCCGGCATTGTGGCAGGCATTTCATTCGCCATACTTTGCTTCACCCAACCGGGCGACAAGATATTGGTCACGACGCCTGTATATCCCCCATTCATAAACCTGCCACAGGACAGTGGACGCACACTGACAAGCAGTCCGCTCGTAATAGACAACGGACGTTTTGGCATCGACTTTGAGGACTTTGAACAAAAGGCTGACGGATGCAAACTATTTATCATGAGCAATCCTCACAATCCCGCCGGCACCATATGGGGCAAGGAGACATTGAGCAGGATAGCGGAAATCTGCCAACGCAAAGGAATTATCGTTATCAGCGACGAGATACACGCCGACCTTACTCTGCCGCCGTTGCGCCACACCAGCTACAGCACCGTGTCGGCATATGCCGCACAACACAGCATCACCTTCATGGCGCCCAGCAAAACCTTCAACATAGCGGGTTTGGGCAGTTCGGTATGCTATATTGCCGACGAAGGTCTGCGCAAACGTTTTTTCCGGTGGCTCGATTCGTTGGGTGTTGCCGGTGGCAACATATTTGCCTTTACCGCGGCCGAAGCCGCTTTTACTCATGGTGAGGAATGGCTGAGGCAAATGACCGGATACCTAAAACAAAACGTGCAAACACTTGACAAATTCGTCAAGGAAAAAATGCCGCAAGTAAAAGTCATGTTGCCCGAGGCGTCGTTCTTGGCATGGATGGATTTCGGTGCATGCGGAAAAAGTCACCAAGAGCTTGCCGACCTATTGATAAACAAAGCAAGAATAGTGCTTAACGACGGCACCGCATTCGGTACCCCGGCAAACAAAGAGCAATACCAATGTTGCTTCCGCATCAATCTCGGATGCCCACACGACATATTGGTTGATGCGCTCAACCGTATACACAAGGCACTATAGGCAACACATACCCCTCTCAAGAGGCTCAATTCGCCGCATTCAATTCAAAAAGCATGTGATGCGGGGAAGATATGGAAAAAATGCCGATACCATTTTCGATATTAGAATGCACCTGCACTGGTTCAGAAAAGATATCGTCACTATCACGTTGACGATAGAGTGAAACATAATAGAGATACTCATCCTTGGTGATTCCAGTCAACTTTACATTCAGCCTGTGATAATAGGGATCGTAATGGTTGGTGGCGAGCATCTTAATTTTGTGGCTCTCGCCGTTGATACTATGGTCGGAGAAAAAGAATCGGTTTGTACTCACCATATAGTCACCTTCAACAACCGACTCCAAATCCATGGGATCAACCAATGCGATATCGTCGATGTCGAACCAAGTGAGCCACCAATTATACCCATCGTTGGGATTTTCCGAGAATAATTCAAGCATATAGTAATTCTCCTCATCAGGATTGTCGTGGAGAACAAACTCCACCTGAGTGGCAATATAGGAATAATATTCATCGACATACACACTCACCGTATCGATAGACAAAGCAGTGGTCTGCGGTTTAGAAGGCACAGCACAGGATGCCCCAAGCGTTTCGCGGTCAGGTATATCGACAGACAGCATGACATTGTCGCCCGGTTGAGGGATATAGGAACCGAAAGAATAGCGGCCCGCAGTGGCGTCGAACGTTCCAGGGAATTTCTCAGTTCCGTTAACAGTAAGATTTGCCGTAGCATTGTTGACAACCACAAAATCGCCTTCAGAAAGGAACCAACGACTGTAGGTAAGCCGCATATCGACGGTAGTATCGGTCTCGCCATGAAACGAAACCACCGGATATGGAACGAAATCCAGATATTCGATATCGAGCGGTGTTTCGCAGGATGAGAAAATCATAGAGCCGGCAAAAAGCATCGGCATTATTTTGAACAATATATTATTCAATGCGCGCATGGTTCGTATGGTTTAAAATTTAAAGATATAAGAGGCAGACGGCAAGAACGGGAAGAGCGAAACCTGCATCAAACGTGGCGACGAATGGTGCCACCCCTCGTACACCATGTAGGGATTCTTACGATTATAGAGGTTGTACACACTCACATTCCAGGTGCGAACACCGTGACGTTTCTCCTTATGGAAATTCATGCTGACATCCATACGGTGATAATCGGGCATACGAAAATTGTTACGGGTTTCGACATAGGCTATATCGCCATACCAGTCATCGATATCATTTTCGAATTCGTGATAGGCAAGAGTGGCGGTATTACCGGTACAATACACCCAGGTAACACTGATGTCAAATTCATCGTGGGGCTTATACATCATAACAATTGAGAGGTCGTGGCGACGGTCGAATTTCGAAGGGAACGGCTTGCCACCGCTGATGACTTGGCCAGGGCGGTCGAACTGACGCATCGACTTGCTCCACGTGTAGCCGATCCATCCCGAGAAATCGCCCACGCTCTTCTGCACAAGAAACTCGACGCCATACGACCATCCTCTACCCAAACAAACTTTTTCCTGCCATCCGGCAGAGGTTGCCCAAAACGAAGCCCCGTCCTTATATTCCATCAAATTATCCATGTGTTTATAGTATCCTTCTATCGAGAAGTCGACCAAACTCATGAGGCTGTAGGCAAAACCTGCCGCCACCTGATGGGCATTCATGGGACGTATATCGGCAGTAACGGGCACCCAGAGGTCGGTGGGAAGACTGATGTTTGAAGTGCTGAGGAGATGCATATACTGAGTCATATAGGCATATCCCACTTTGGCCGAAAGGTCGTCGCTGAGCAACCACCGGCCACTCAAGCGCGGTTGCAGCGACGGATAAAACTTGCCCTCTACCCCAAAACCGCTCAGACGCAATCCGTAGTTGACTTTAAACGACTCAGAGATAGCCCAGTCATCTTCGGCATACAGCGTCAACTCATTGGCATGAACCACACTCTGTCCGACAATAGTATCGACATGCTCGTTGTATTCGGAATTTTGATTGTCGGTAATGTCGTACTTCATGCCCATCACTTCGGGAGTGAAAATATGATGCGTGATTCCGCCGCCGAACTTCACGTTATGGTCGGGGTCGGGGCTATAGTCGAAATCGACTTTTGCCGAGATGTCGCGGATGCCCGATTTATACGTCATGTTCACTTCCTCCTCATACACCTGTCCTGGTTGTATTTCGGAAAACTGCACTCCCATTCCCATATCGTTTCGGTATTGAGTGTATGAACCTGTGACATTCATGAACAGTTTGGGATTGAGCACATAATTCCATCGCAGACTACCCACAATGTTTCCCCAATTGTAATTCATTTTCAATATTTCCTTATAACCGAACATCTCAGCACGATTGCCGTACCAATCATCGCGAACATTGATATTGGCATAGAGGCCATCGTCGCCCATATAATAGCTGGCATACAACCGACTGCGGTCAGAGAACTTATGGGTGACCTTGGCATTGAAATCGTAGAAGAAATAACCCGCATTGACCTTGCCGCCCAACCCATTCGACGCCAAACTCATCGCCGGCAACAAGAACAAGTCGCCGTATGTACGGCGGGCCGATAGGCTGAAAGTGGTACGTTCCTTAACGATAGGTCCTTCGATGTTGAATTTTGCAGAAATCAAACCAACGCTCACATTACCATGATATTCCTTATCGTTACCGTTGTTGGTGGTAATATCGAGAACACTTGAAAGTCTGCCTCCGAAACGGGCCGGGAAACTTCCCTTATACAATGTGACACCCTTGATGGCATCGGCATTGAAAGCGCTGAAAAACCCTCCCAAGTGGTTGACATTATACAACGGCACCCCATCCATGAGAAAGAGATTCTGGTCGGGGCCGCCGCCACGCACATACATGCCGTTCATGCCTTCGGAACCGCTCTGCACACCCGGCAGCAGCTGTAAAGCCTTCAACACATCGCTCTCGCCAAACAGCACAGGAACGGCTTTCAAATGCTCGACGGGGACAGAAATCGTACTCATCTGCGATGAGCTGGGATCGGTGGGGCGCTCGGCAGTGATGACCACAGCATCGAGGTCGATGGTTGATTCGAGTGCCACATCAAGCAGATGGTTCTGATCCATTTTCAACGACATAAAATAATTGTCGTATCCCACATACGAAATACGGAGACATACCGAATCCTGCTTTAAGGTTAACGAATAGCGGCCATGACTATTGGTGACTGTTCCTTTTCCGGAAATCATATCCATAACGGTGGCACCGATAAGGGTCTCGCCGGTTTGCCGGTCGCTGACCGTACCGCTGACAGTTTGGGCTTCTGCCATCGACACACACAACAAGCAAAATGACAACGCCAAAAACTTTGAAAAATGTGAAATCATATTGTCAGTTATTTTCGTAAGGTAGGCTCTAAAAATTCAACATTTTGTTCGTAGGCGTTCGACGGAGAGCCCAGTTTAGCCGTTTCGCACCTGATTCAGTCTGCAAATATACTAAATAATTTCTATTTTCTATTTAAATTTCTACATTTCCTTACAGTTTTTCGGGGGGGTGATTATCAATACGTTATGATATAAGCATATTTCAAGAATTCTGACCATTAATTGATTCCCAGTCGAACTATTTGTTCTAATCGGAAGAAATTGTAGAGCATGTTCTTGAAAAAGATTGTCGATTTCGCCCTCACAAATCCGACTGTCCTCGTCGTAAGCCTATTCATGCTGCCTTCCTCAAAGCCAAACACATGTTCCACTCGGCAACGGATGGATGATTTCTTACGGTTAGTCTCTTTCTGATCCTTCGTAAGTGGGTGTCCCCTGTATCCCTTTTCGCAGATTTCGTCAATCAATCCCCATTTTTCCAAAACGTCTTCTTGGCCGACATAGGCCGAATCTGCAAGAAGGGACTGTCCTCTGTCCGACTCCTCCACCAAGTAATCCAACGCCTGCGAATCATGTAGCGAAGCGGCTGACACAAAGCACTTTTTGATAAACT
>CALEPD010000031.1 GCA_937910265.1 uncultured Bacteroidales bacterium | reverse complement strand
AGCAAGAGGGCAATCATAACCCAGCCTGTAGGCGTTGTCGTGTGGTCCCAACGCTCGAATCCTACAAAAGCAAAAGCCAGGAATCCTATTACGGCACCCATTACAAGCATAGGGTGCAGACGGATAAGACGGCGCTTGAAGAACTGCCACATGTTCATCTTTTTCCAACGGTCGTCGTATGCATAACTGATTACAAAGCCTGAAAGAATAAAGAAAAAGTCAACGGCGATGTGTCCGTGGTTCAATGTGTGTATGATTCCGTCTCCTGCACCGTTTGCCCCTTCGGCAAAAGCAAGGCCTTCAAAAATGTGATAGAAAAGCACTAATAGTGCAGCAACGCCACGCAGTCCGTCGAGCAGTTCGTAATGTGGTTTTGTGTCGGCAAAATTCACCGATGAAAATGTTGTTTTTTGCATTTTTTGTGTTTGTTTTTTAGGAACTCTTGTTGAGTGGCAAAAGTAGTGGTTATTGCCGTTGCTTTTTTTGCTTTTAGGCAAAAAATCACTTTTTGCTTCTTATTCTGCTCAATGTATATATGCTTATTCCCAGGAATTCGGCAATATGTTTTAATTTTACTCTGTTGAGAAGCCCGGGGTAATGCTCAAGGAATTTGCGGTAACGCTCTTTGGGGGGCAGCTGCAACCTCTCCACAAACAGGTGGCTCAACAGGATGTTGCACTCCTGATGAATTACCCTTCCCCAATTGGCAATGTCAATATATTTCTCATAAAGGGCGTTCATCTTTTCAATGGGAATCTTGTATATAAGGCAGTCGGTCAGCGTTTCAACGCTCTCCATTGACGGTTTGCTGTGGTAGAGTGAATGCATCCCGAATGTGGTGTCTCCTTCCATGCTGAACCATGTGGTGGTGTCTGTGCCGTCCTTGTGGAAAATCGAGCGGGTAACACCCTCTTCGATGAAGTAGATATTCCTGTCGGTAACCCCAGAACGTACCAGCATGGTATTCTTGGGGTACTTTGTGGGGGTCATCTCCCCGAGCATGGCTTTCAGGGAATCATCGCTCATGGGATAATATCCGACTATTTTCGCCTTTATGTTTTTCATATCCTGCGAAGATACTCTTTTTTGCCGACAGTAGCCCAAATATAGGTGCTATTATGCAAATAAACGGCAAATAAACCTTTGGAGGTAACTATTATCTCTCGCGCATGCCTGTTATTTAAAATAAATTGACTACTTTTGTAAATTGTGTTGCCACGGAATGGAATAGAAACAAATAAACAGAAAATATACAACAAAATGGAAAAGAAATTCAAAAGAACTCTTGTGACATCGGCTTTGCCTTATGCCAACGGCCCTGTCCACATCGGTCATCTTGCAGGTGTATATGTGCCTGCCGACATTTATGTGCGTTATCTGCGTCTGAAGGGCGAGGATGTCCTCTTCATCGGCGGCAGCGATGAGCATGGTGTGCCTGTCACACAGCGCGCCCGCAAGGAAGGCATTACTCCGCAGGATGTGGTGGACCGTTACCACAATATCATCAAGGAGTCATTCGAGGGCTTCGGTATCTCTTTTGACGTGTACAGTCGTACAACATCCGCTACACATCACAAGTTCGCTTCGGAGTTCTTCCGCAAGCTCTACGATGACGGCAAGCTTGTGGAGCAGACTTCCAAGCAGTTCTACGATGTGAAGAACGAGAAGTTCCTTACCGACCGTGATGTTGTGGGCGAGTGCCCTTACTGCCACAAGCAGGCCTACGGTAACCAGTGCGAGGAGGGATGCGGCCGTGCGCTTGAGCCTACAGAACTCATCAATCCCCGTTCAAAGGAGACAGGCGAGGCTCCTGTGCTCAAGGAGACAAAGAACTGGTATCTTCCGCTCAACGAATACCAGCAGTGGCTCAAGGAGTGGATTCTGGAGAGCCACAAAGAGTGGCGTCCGAATGTCTACGGCCAG
>CALEPD010000030.1 GCA_937910265.1 uncultured Bacteroidales bacterium | reverse complement strand
GTGTAACCCATGAAGAATTAGAGTAATTAATGGCAAATTAATGGCAATTCGCGTTTTAATTTTGTAGATGTATTGTAGCCGACACCGTTTGCAAGCAATTAATGGATGATTCGTGGCAATTCGCGTTCAACCGTTGTCGACCTGTTGTATGTAGTTGTCAGCAAGCAATTAATGGATAATTCGTGGTAATTTATGTGTTGTTGTGCCCGTCCCCTTGTCGGAGACAAGACACCACATCTTCGATGTGATTAACACTACATAAGCATAGCGCAATGTGGTGCCACTGAAGGTATCCCCGTACAATAGCATCTCGGAGAGATGCGACCATCCTATTAGTGTAACCCATGAAGAATTAGAGTAATTAATGGCAAATTAATGGCAATTCGCGTTCAACCGTTGTAGACCTGTTGTATGTAGTTGTCCGCAAACAATTAATGGCCAATTTGTGGTAATTTGTGTTTAATTATGCGACAATTTCGGGTTGGTCAGTTTCCGGCAAGTAATAATGCAATTTATGTTTCTTTGCTGAGATGGGACTGTTTATGGCGTAAACGCATCACCTTGTCGGAGACAAGGCACCACATCTTCGATGTGATTAACACCACATAAGCGCAGCGTAATGTGGTGCTATCGAGCAACCCCTCCCACCCCGGCATCTCGGCGAGATGCGACCTTGCCGCCTTACCTTGTATGTTTTTTTTGTTGCGTCAGGTTGTAAAAAATACGTATCTTTGCAAACCAAACAATACATTTGATGACGATGACCATACAACAGATTGATGCACGTTGCCGCAATGAGGAAGAACGTCTGCTCGAGCACTATTTCGGCAACCTTCCCCACGAGGCTACGGTTGACCGTCCCGAAACCATCGAAGGTTACCACAAAGAGTTGCCTATCGAGATTGAAAGGCAGTATTTCAACTTTTTGCAGCAGCTCTGGGCAGAGGTTGCGCCGGGTAGTCCCCGAACCGTCGACCACATGCTCGACAACCCGCATATCCGTGAGCTTGTTGTTGCCGACGACCGCGAAATGCTTGAGCAGGCCCATGCCGATGCAACACATATTTCACTTTTTGAGCGCATCACCCATACCAACCACAAAGATGTAACCTACTACAAAGGCCTTCTCAAAGTATATACGCAGGAACTCTTGACTGCCATGCGTTGCGATTTCATGGAGGATGTCGAAAAAGAAATCATGTAGTATTCTTTGTAACGTGATGATAGATTTTCATTCCTATGCGCCTCTATATAGTATGTCGGTCCAATAATGAGCATTTTAACGATTAATTTTAAAAATGTGGAATTTATAGAACCCACCTTAATACAATACCATATATTTATACTATTATGAAAATAAACAGTTATCTACCCAACCCGGTCGATACGTCAGACGTGTCGTTGCCCGAATCAATGCATGTGCTTGTCGAAAAGATGGCGGAAAATGTCCACGAAGTGTGGGCCGAAACCCGTATTCGTCAAGGATGGTGCTACGGCCCCGAACGCGATGACGCAAAGAAAACCCATCCATGTCTCGTCCCCTACAACCAATTGCCCGAGTCCGAGAAGGAATACGACCGCAACACCAGCATCGAAACACTCAAGCTGATTATAAAATTGGGATACCGCATCGAGAAATGATTTGTTTGCTGGTACAGGCCCAACGCCAAAAATAATCCGGCACAGCAACTCAAAATGCTGTGCCGGATTTTCCTTTGTGCTTCGCAAGGGTGGTGTCGGACGGTGCTTTAGTTGATGTCGATGTTGCCGTCTTCGCAGATGATATTGCGGCGCAAGGTCTCGTCTATCTGCGACCGGCTGTAGTAGCATCGGTTGCCCAGTTTCGACTTTTTCAATATGCCTCTGTTTGCCAAATTCCGCAAGGTGTTGCGGCTGCAGTGCAGCAATTGCATCGCTTCGTAGGTGTCCACCCAGTCCCATGTTTGAATTGTGTTTTTCATAATGGCTACTTGTTGTATTATTTTGACGCAAAGATAAATATACTGTTTTGGCGTCGCTGCGAATATTTTTGTTGGGTAGTCTATGCGTCTGTTGTTCGTCTGCTGGATGTCGCTTTTGTGTCGTCAGTGTGTTAAATATATTTAAATCACCGATTTTTACTGCATCATCTCTACTTTTTTAGTTACTTTTGCTTGGAATATGATTTACATGATAATTTACATTATAAACTTGATATTGTTTAAATATAACATATTAGTCAAGCTATGCAGTCGAATCGGGATATATCAGCCAAGATACGTCGCCAGCGCCATGGTGTCTGGTGGCAGGGGCTGTTTTTCCCCTACGACATCCACAAATTGAGGCATTTGCTTGCCCATGGCCAAGTGCCGTACGACCCCGCTTCGCGTATTTCCTATCTTTCTTTTGCCGTTCGGCTGTTTCACTATCTCGACATGTGCGAACTGCGTGACCAGGTGAAGCATATGCTTGCCGATGAAATGCAGGTGGCACGCGACGAATGCGAGGTGAAGCGTTTCCTCGACGAACTCTCGCATCAACACCTCGACGAATGCTCCGGCAAGGCTGTCGACGCTCAGCCGACGTCGCCTGTCCGTCGTCTCGTTTTGCCCTTGCAGTCTCAGCATCCGCCCGAACAGGTGCCATTTTCGGGTGTATTCCGAAAGCCTGACACCAATGTCCACTTCGAACAAACGGTTTCCGATATCTTTCCCAAACTGGGCAATGCATCCTTCA
The DNA here is from genome assembly GCA_937910265.1 of uncultured Bacteroidales bacterium. Taxonomy (GTDB): domain Bacteria; phylum Bacteroidota; class Bacteroidia; order Bacteroidales; family P3; genus Colimorpha. Next base: position 1,246 of record CALEPD010000030.1, on the reverse strand, counting down.
TCGATATGGAACGGTCCTCTTTATCCGATTTCACAACCATACTGGGCTATCGTGATTTGGGAAAACACAATCCCAACCCCATTGTTTGGATTGGCGATATCAATGCGTTGGCTTATTTTATTCTGCAATTGGAGTGTCGCCAGGTCATCGCTGTCGATCGCAACCGATGGCGCATCGTCTCCACCAATTTCATTGTGGCAAAACTCAACGGTCACCCCACCACACGCTCACTTCGCCAATCGCAGTCGCGTCCCCTACGACAGTCTGTCCGCACCATGCTCGACAAAACAATCCCCCTCATACTTTCTGCGCATTAACTAAAACCATCACAGCGATACCTGTTTCGGCATCAGGTGGTGAATTTTTGAGGACGCTTTTCTCCTTTGTCGAAAAAGTTGTATCTTTGCACTCCAGTATTCTAAATGCAATGTGTAGCAGCAATGAGTGATAAAAATTATAAGTACGATGTTTTCATTAGCTATTCCAATGCCGACCAAAAGGTTGTGGAAGGCATTTGTGGCTATCTCGAACGCAACAACTATCGTTGTTTTGTAGCCTATCGTGACATTTCGCCCTCAAAAGTATGGGCTAAGGCCATTACCGAGGCCATCGATGTGTCGAGAATGATGATAGCTGTCTTTTCCGAGAATTTTAATATCTCTGATCAAACCGACCGCGAGATTGAACTTGCCGCCGAAAACAAAATACCCATACTCACATTCCGCATCTCCGAAAGTCAATTCACTGGTGCCAAGAAATACTATCTGAAAAATATCAACTGGATCGATGCGTTCCCTAACCCCGAAAAGGCCTTTGGTCAATTGTTCGACAATGTTAAAAAATTGTTGGGTAACGCCGACGGAGACCAAGCCGAAATACCCAAACGCGAGGAGGAGGAACGGATTCGCCGTGAACGTGAAGAAGAAGAGCGAAAACGCCGTGAGGAAGAAGAGAAAGAAAAGGCTCGTCTCCAGCGTCGCGAGCGACGTCGTCAATGGTTACGTCGCCACCGCGGGTGGCTGTTCGGTATCCCTGCCGTAGTGCTGATGGGGTTGTTTGCGGTACTGATGCCGCACCAATGCGAAGGCATTGAACAGGAAGATGTATTTGTTGATACAAATGATGTATGGGATGATGGCGACCGTGTTGGTATTACCATAGCACCAGAACATATCCGTTTAAATAAGTTGTGAAAAAGATGCTGAATAAATTATCACGTTTCTTTATGCGGCGCAGAAATTGGTCG
>CALEPD010000029.1 GCA_937910265.1 uncultured Bacteroidales bacterium | reverse complement strand
GAAGATAGGTCCTGACGGTCGCCTTTGGGGTGCTGGCCTTTGTGTTCGGTATTTTCGCCACGGTTTTTATCACCGCCATTGCGGTTGTTTCTGCGGTCGCCACTGTTGCGATTTCCCTGCTTGCCTTCGTGACGAGACGGACGTTTTTCTTCCTCTCTCACCACGCCGTCGCCACTTTCGGCCAAACGTCGCAATTCCTGCTCAAACTCGTCGTTCGAAGTTTCCTGGGCAAGTGAGGCTGTGGACATCAATTCGACTTGGAAATCCTCGAGCTTTTCAGGGTATTTCTGGTTGCGGTTCATCTCGATTATTTCCTTGACGCTTTCAGCCGGTATGGCATAGAGGTCGTTCTCGCCTTCGTATGCGTACCACATGATGCCACGGAAAACGTCGGTTTTCTTGTACAAAGCCAAACCCTTTTTGAAACGGATGGGGGTATTGGCAGGAGGGAATTTCTTGAGGGCATCGACATATACCTCATACTCGAAGTTGAGACAACATTTGAGTTTGCCGCATTGTCCGGCCAGTTTCTGCGGATTGGGAAGAATCTGCTGTGTTTTAGCCGCACCGGTTGTAACCGATTTGAAGTTGGTAAGCCAGGTGCTACAGCAGAGCTCACGTCCACAGGTGCCTATGCCACCCACCTTGCCGGCTTCTTGGCGGACACCAATCTGCTTCATCTCGACGCGCACCTTAAACTCCTCGGCAAGCACTTTGATCAAGGTTCTGAAATCGACACGGTCGTCGGCAGTATAGTAGAAAATAGCCTTGCTGCGGTCACCTTGAAATTCGACATCGTTGACCTTCATTTCGAGACCAAGATCGGCGGCAATGCGACGTGTTTTGAGCAGAGCTTCGTGTTCTTCCTTAATTGTTTCGGCCCATTTCTCGATGTCGTTGGCCTTGGCACGGCGGAAAAGTTTGCGAACGGAGGCGGAGGCTGGGTCGATGTTGCGCTTTTTCATCTGAATGCGGCACATTTCGCCTGTGAGAGTAACGATGCCCACATCGTGGCCCGGCATACCCTCGACAGCCACCACGTCGCCTTCAACAACTTCGAGACGGTCGGGGAGTCTGAAAAACTCTTTGCGGTTGTTTTTGAAACGTACCTCGACAATGTCGAAGGGGCGTTCGGACGGTTGTCTGATTCCGCTGAGCCAGTTGCAGGATGTGACCTTGCCACAGATGTTGCGTTCTGTTTCAGAAATAGGTTCATAAGATTTGGGGCAACCGCTGCAACCACGCGAGAGGAACTCGCTTTCGGTATATTTCACCCATGGCACGTCCGGGTCGGGTTCGGTATAGGGATCGATTTGACTATCGGGCATATTGTAGTCATTCAGTCCGATAGAATCATCTTCGTGTTGTTTTTTTTCTTTGTTCTGAGCACGTTTTGCTGCAGAACGACGGGCCTCCGCTTCCATTTCTTCGGCAGTGGCCACGTTGTCCTCATCGGGGATATTATTGGTTTGGTTAGTTTCTACAATTTCACCTTCAAGTATTTTATTGTTGTTTTCTTCCATAAAGATCAGCGGTTCTTGATATATTTGCTTAGTTTAAAAGATAATTCCATGAACGCTATTTTGGAATTGGCATTGCGTTCGATGGCATATATAGTGTTGTTGATGGCTTCGTTTATGTGCGCTACGTTGCGTTTGGTAATCATGGCCGGGAAGGATGAGTCAAATTTATCATCGCCAGAATTCAATGAGCATGGTATGCCCGACACAGTATTGAGGAAACACTGACGTACATTGTCGAGGGTATAGTTCAAAAACTGCTTTTGGTGTTCACGGCCCAAAGCACTAATCTCGTCGACTTGATCGGAGAGCTGTTTCATTTTGAGTTTGAAAAGCAAACGCATCCATTGAACAAAAAACGAAGCGAACTTAGGATTGGATGCTGCCACAGCAGCGGCATTGTCGGGAATGACAACGCGCTGGGTACGCGACAGTATGGTGGTGAGGATTGACTGGGTTTCCTCGGCAACCATAATGATAAGCGTTCTACCAATGGGTTCCTCAATCGTTTTCAGCAATTCGTTGGCGGCAATGGGATTCATTTTTTCCGGCATCCACATGATGAGTACCTTGTACGAATCTTCGTAAGGCATAAGATTGAGGACTCTGATTATATCGGCGGCATCGGCTTCTCTAATCTGCCCCTGCTTGTTGTCCACGTCCAAAAAGTTGTACCAATCCTCTATTGTTCCCGTTTGCCGGTATTCCAGAAGGAAGTCTCTGAACTGGGATTGAAACAATTCACAGGAAGGGTTTTTCTGATTTTTTTTGTTGGTGGTATTAGGGAAGATCAAATGGAGGTCGGGATGAATCAGCTGCTGGTATTTCTTACAACTGGGACAGGTACCACAGGAGTCGGCCCTCAATCCATCGATTGGTTCTTCATAATGCTGTCGGTTACTGCAGTTTAAGTATTGAGCATAGGCTATAGCCAAAGCCAAACTACCGGAAGACGTACGGCCATGAAACAATTGGGCATGACTAACACGCCCCTGGTCGATAATATCAGTGAGATGATTTATTAGAACCCGTTGTCCTTCAATATCTTTAAATTGCATAACACGCGCTAATTTATTCACAAAAATACTAAAAATATTTATATATAACAAGAATTGTTGCCCTGTTGTCGGGACCTATTGAAACTATAGTGCAAAATAATACTCAATATGGCATGTAAAAACCATATTGTAAATATTTTACAATGAAAAGTAGTGATTAATGACGTCAAGAGACAATAGTGACGGAAATAATCACCTTAGGAGCAATTAGAACTGGAAATAGATGAAGGGCTGCAGTTCGGCGGTTACAAACTGATATATCACGAATATTGCCACCACAGAAACCACTGCCATCAACCACAACGGCATTGAGGCAAACCACAGACGGTAGCGACGCTTGAAGCGTTCGGGCAGCCAATGGATAATCATACCCAATGCAAAGATGACGAAGACGGCAGCATAGTTTTCGACAATGTCGGGTATTTGCTGCAGATTCCATTTGCCGCCTATTCGGCCGACCATTTGCCTTGCTGTCTGCCATGCAATTTCGTTGGCCTCGGCAGGATTTAGATTGGACCCACTGCGGAAAAACAATCGGGTGAAACTGATGAATACAAAGGTAAGCAAGGTATTCCACACAAGGGTTACGGTATTCTTGAATGCAGAAGAATGGTAGCGCGAACCTCGGAGAAGCGGAACAATGTTGAGTAACACAATGGCAACGAAAACCACGACAGCCACAAACCACAGAAGGTTGGTCAATCCGCAAGGATACACTCTGCGCAGCAATGTAGCAACCAGGGCAACAACCGTGACTGTGATGATGCGTGCAGCTGGCTTAAGTGGTTTCCACCATTTGTATATCAAAATACCGAGCCCGTTGAGTCCTCCCCATGTGATGAAATTGAAACTGGCGCCATGCCACAAGCCTCCAAGGAGCATGGTGTCCATGTTGTTGATATTGGTATTGAACTCTTTCCGATAACGCGGGAAAAAGATATAGAGGAGCATGAGCAACACCATGAGTGAGGTGACAACGACAGTGACCCAAATATTCTGGGCCATAAGCATGACAATGACCAATATGGCAGCCAAAATGAAATATGAGACCCAGCAGACACTGCGGTTGCCTCCAAGGGGAATGTAGAGATAGTCGCGCAGCCAGGTACTGAGCGACATGTGCCAACGGTGCCAGAAGCCTGACGGGTTGGTGGCCTTGTATGGGGAATTAAAGTTTTTGGGCAAATAGAAGCCCATGAGCATGGCAACACCAATAGCGATGTCGGTATAGCCTGAGAAATCGGCATAGACTTGAAGAGAATATACCATCAATGCTGAAAAATTCTCGAAAGCGGTGAATAATGTCGGGTTGTCGAAAATGCGATCGACGAAATTCACAGCCAGATAGTCACTGAGAATAATCTTCTTTGCCAAGCCATTGAGTATCCAGAAAATTGCAACACCAAACTGACGGCGGGAGAGGAAGAAGGGTTTGTAGAGCTGAGGTATAAACTGATCGGCCCTTACAATAGGTCCTGCCACCAACCCCGGGAAAAATGAAGTATAGAATCCGAAATCGAAGACATTGCCCACATGACGTGTTTTGCGCTTGTAGACGTCAACGATATAACTGATGTTCTGAAAGGTGAAGAAAGAAATACCTACAGGGAGGAGTATGACGGAAGCATCGAAATGGGACGAGGAGGTAAAATGGTTGCTCCACTGTGCCAATAGATTGACAACTTCGATATTGGAATGAAATAGCGTGTTATAAATATCGGTGAAGAAGTAGGCATACTTGAAATAACAAAGTACCGACAAATTGATGACCACACCGAGAATCATCAGCAGTTTGCGACGTAACTGCTTGAAAGGCGAGCATCCGTTTTCACCGTAAAGAGCATCCATCCTGATGCCGATAAACCAACCCAAAAGGGTGGAAATCACCAGCAGAAGGACATACAATCCTGAAGTTTTGTAATAGAAGAAAAGACTGACAAGGAAGAGGTACCCGTTGCGAATCAAACGGCGTGCCGTAGAGTGATGAGCAGACCCTTTGCTACGCTTTGCCCCCACCTCAACAATCAGCGTGAAAAGAACATATACCAGCAAGAAGAACACCCAGAAGTTTGACTGAGTGAAGAGCAGCGGGTGCTCATTGTCGAATGCAAACAGGTTAGTAAGATATGTACTGATATCGTTCATTGCTGTCGATGGATTGTTGAGGGAGCAACTGCTTTTCGCTGTCACGCAGTATGCTGTTGTTGTATATGGTTTGAGCCAATGCATTATAGAACAGGTCACCCAATAGCTTGTATCCTGCATTGGTGAAATGGACCCTGTCGTACTTAGCCAATTTTGCCAGTCGCCACTTTTCCATTGATTTCAATCCGCCCATAATTTCGAATTGGTCCCATACAGCTCCGCCCGTAGTGTCGGCCAGTCTGTAGAATACATCACGTGCGGCTACACCATTGGGATTGACGACATAGGTGCGCGACTTGACCCGACGGTAGCTATCGTTATTGGTGATGAACACAAAGGCGCAATCGGGGTTGACCCTCTTGATGGAATCGATAAGAGTCAAATAATTGGTTTTGAATTCAACAGTATCGAAGTCTGTTCCCGAGGCATCGTTGATGCCGATGCCGAAGACAACCATATCGGGTTTGAGGAGTCTCATATCCTCCACTAAGTGGGTGCATTTCAAGAAATCGGGTACCGCAGCTCCATTGACACCGATGGAGTGGAAGGTGATACCGCTGCTATCGTTGTCGAGCACAACGCCTTGCAAAGTGAATGACTGATTGGCCTGGCAAGGTAGGACAATGTCGAACGAGTCGGTTGGTTGCGGCAATTTGAACAGATAGCGACGCTGCGCAGTATCGGTTGCAACGGGATGCAATGTAACATATCCCTCATTTGCATCTTCGTAGAGGCGGTAACTGTCGAGCTTGGTTATCGGAGTCTTGATATAGGGTACCACACCTTCGGGAGACTCGCCTATGACAATAACTTTTGTGGTGGCGAAGTCGATATCGGGTTCATTCAATATCATCTGCACCGTGGTGGCAGAGTCGTGGGCAGTGATAGCGATGCCGGCACATCCCATGTTGTATTCGGGTTCCTTATAGACACATCGAGTAAGAATAACTTTTTCTTTGCAGTGTATGCGATAATCGGAAGGATTGTTGCATTTGGCAGCGGCCGAATAGGGGAACGCAATTCCCCTGCCCGCTACCCGCTGGGGATGGGCCATAAGAAAGTTGCGTCTGATTTTGTGCGACATAACACCTGCCTGCACATGAGAACCTCCAATATGAATGATATTAACTTCTCCGTATCCATCTCTTACAGCGCTGTTCCATTTTGTGAAGAATTTCCGCATGGGGACAGACATAGAGTCGTACTTAAGATAGTTAGAGTCGTATTTAATAAAGCTGTAACTCGTATCAATGGAAACCAGCTGCTGTGCATGCAGCGGTATATATGCCATAGCCACAACAGCAGAGAGGCACAACCATCTAATCAAGCACTTCGTTTTCATAGGTCTCTTCATTGGCTATTTCGATTTTTTTTCTGATAAGATATAGTTGATACATTCGTTCGAAAGCTTCAGTCAGTCTGTCGCCCATCACATCGGCACCCTTTTGGGAGAAATGTATATAATCGACACCTGCAAGTCCCTCTTCGACCCAAACTGGCATGGAATTGAAACCACCCATGGCATGGTAGATGCTCCAATATGCAGCTCCATGGGCTGTTACTGTGTCACGGAGTGCATCGATTATCTGCTCCATGTGCGGATAAGTCTGGCGTATCCCTTTGACAGTAGTACTCATATCGGAAGGACCGATAAACAGAATATGGCTATTGGGTGCACACGACTTCAAGAAATCGACTTGGCGCCCCATTTCGGAAGCATATTCTGCAATAATTTTGTCATTGCGCAAATAAGGAACCGAATTGCCACCGAACTGCATAATAATCAATCCTACGTCCATCTTCTCATATGCGTTGGTGAGCAAGGTTCTGTCAACCATTGCAAACTGATGACCGGAACAACCTCTCATGGGAATGTTGTCAACAGCCACACCATATCCGTTGTCGACCATCACACCATACAAATCGGCATTACCTCCAATATTCAAACGGAACGAGGAAACTGATGTATCGAGTTGATATGTAAAGGCATGGACACCTGAAAGACATTCCTTCCTGTAAAGGCTGTCAGTAGTAGAGGGTATCTGCTTGCCTGAAAGACGCGCTTCGACACATCCTGCCGAGTTGTTGTTAAACAAGAGCGTAATATTGGAAAAAGCCTTTACAAGACTATCGGCACTGCGATGGCGTGTGGCGCTGACCGAAACAGAAGCCGAACCATACATACGAAAACACTGCATCATGGGGCCATAGTTGCCGCGTGACCTGATAGAGAGGCTGTCGCCAAAACTCGATACCAACTGCAAGTTGCCCGAACCGAAAAGATTGGCAGATGTAACCGGTGTAATAGACTGTGCGGGAATCAACCCAGGTCCTCCACCTCCAAAGCGATTTTGCATATAATGCCGCAGACGCGATGTGATGCGGTCCATTTCCACCTGCGAATCGCCATAGTGCAATATGCGCACCGTTCTGCCCCAAGCCGATGCACTGTCGAATAAAACAAACATCGAATCGAAGAAGCTGTTGTCATTGTTTGGGAAAGAGAAGCGGATGTCACTGCTATCGGCAAGCGTGGCATAAAATCGCAACGAATCCTGAAGGCTTCCCAGATATTGCTCGCGTTGCTCCTGCTCCTTTTTCAAGAAAGCCTCGAGGTCCAACTGTTCTTTCGGAACGAGCACCTCACGCAGAGATGGGAACCTCAGCGTTGTACTGCCGACGGTAATGCCGTCGCGGGGAAATAAGATGCAGGTTAACACCAAAAGGGATATAACCGATACAACAAACAAAAGTGTCCGTAATGAACTGCGCATCTATGGGTTATTGATTTTTGTTTTCGAGTTTCTCGATACGTTCCACCAATTTTTCGATATTCCGCATATAAACCTCCATCTTACGGCGCTTATTGGCATCGTAGGCAGGACTTCCGAAAATAGTGGCATTGTCGGGGACATTGCGGGTGACACCGCTCTGAGCGGCTATGGTTACACCATTGCCAACAGTGATATGGCCAACTATACCCACCTGGCCGGCGATAATACAGCCCTCGCCTACCTTGGAACTACCTGCAACACCACTCTGCGAAGCCATTACAGTGTTGCTTCCGATGGTAACATTGTGCGCAATCTGACAAAGATTGTCGATTTTCACACCTTGGTGAATGATGGTGGAACCCATAGTGGCACGGTCGATACAGGTGTTGGCTCCAATTTCAACATCATCCTCAATAACCACATTCCCTATTTGATCGATTTTCTGATACGACCCATCGGCAGAGGGAGCGAAACCAAAACCGTCGCCACCTACCACAACACCGGCATGCAAGACACATCGGTTGCCGATAACGCAGTCATGATATATTTTTACGCCGGGGTAAATTACCGTATCGTCGCCGATGGTGACATTGTCGCCGATAAACACCTGGGGATAGATTTTGACACGATTGCCGATGCGGGCACGGTGGCTCACCACAGCAAATTCGCCGATATAGCAATTCTTACCCACACGGGCAGAGCAAGCGACCTTACTGCGGCACGAACGGCCCTTTCTTACTCGGTTGGATTTGTTGAATTCGCGCAATATTACAGCCACCGAAACATACGGATTGTCGACTCTGATAAGCGTTGCATCGATAGGATGTTCGGGAACGAATGTCTTATTGACAATGATTGCCGATGCCTTACGCTCGTAAATATAATGGGTATATTTAGGGTTGGCAAGAAAGGTGATGCCTCCTTCTTCTACCTCTTCGATTTTGCAGGGCTTCCAAATTAAAACATTCTCATCCCCCTCAACAGTTCCGTTCAATATTCGGGCTACTTCTTTGGCTGTGTATTGCATATTGTGTTACTTTGTTATAAGATACTACGGCATAGCAACCGAGTACCGACGACATCAGTCGTTAAATTCAATAGTTCCGCGCTGATTCAAAATTTGAGGTCGCGTGAAGTTCTCGTCACTTACAAAACCATCGCCATACGTTACGCGGTTGCCGTTAACCGACTTCACCGGCTTGTTGGAATAAATTTTGTTTTCCGGCGAGTTCCAGATAACATGCTCCAGATACGAAGTATCTCCCGAACGGTAGTCTATAATTACAACACTGTCGCGTGCCTCCATAATATCCTTATCGTCGAGCGAGTAACCGTATTGCGCACTTATTGATGAAGTTAACGCACCTTTCTCGTCGTAGAAACGGACATAGAGGCCCTTTGGATATAGGGTTTTGGCCTGTGGTGACGAATAGCGCTCAATGAGCGGAGAGGTAAGCTGCATTTGCAGTATACCCTTTTCTGTACGGGTGATATGCGCGTTGTGAATCACCTCGCTTGGCAAATCCTTCTTTCGGAAGAAATTCACCTCCTTGATGTCGTTCGCACATGAAGCGAACAGACATGAAAAAACAAGAAGCAGACTTATATTGAAACTCTTGACGCTAACTGCACGCTGAGTGCATGCATTGAATATAAGTCTGCCCCTTGATGACATTATTCCAGAAATTATTATCGGGTTCTTACGGTAGTGGTTTCACCAATCCAACCGGGAACAGTATAACTTTGTCCGTCACGGAGGTTAAGCATAAAAGCATCGTCTTTCTTGGGATAGTAAGCCGAGAAAGTGTTGATGATTTTGTTGGCAGCCTCAACGTTGGCTTCGGAAGAATCGATATTCTTGGCACGGATAGCTTTATCGACAGCAGCCCAATAAGCACTGCGGCCACCCATATCATCGCTAATCAAGCGGCTTCCGCTGGCGTAGAGGTTGGCAATCAACAAATAGGGTTCACCCTTGGTCGGGTCGACTGAAGCTGCATTGTTGTAAGCAGTGCGCGCAGCGCCATAGCTGTTCATACCGGCATGAGCATGACCGAGGAAGATGTAAGCTCTGTATTTTTCCTTTTGTTCCTCTACTCCGGCTACAGCATCGGTCAAATACTTAACAGCTTCGCTGTATTTTTCCTTTGCTATGCACATCTGACCCATACGGAGAGCGGTGCTTGCAGTGGGTTCGAGACGGTAAAGATTTTCGGTAGCTCTGAAGAACAAATCCTGATCGGTACAGTCTTTCTTCATCATGATGCCAGTGATTTTCTTAAGAAGCTGAACATTTTCAGGGTCAGCCTCGAATTTCTTGGTGTAGATTGAAACCAATTGGTCACAACTTGCGAATGGAGAGAAGGCAGCTTCAACATTGGCAATGAATTTCTTGATAACAGCAGCCTTGCTGGTATCGGTTTCGGCGAGCAATTCTTTTTCGAGCAATTCGCTGGCGATGTCGTAGTTGTCGATAACGAGCGAGCTGTCGGCATAACCTTTGACAACGTATCTAACAGTGGCTTCAAAGAATTTGTAAACGTAGTTTGCATCCAATGTTGTACCACCTTTTTCAACAGCTTGGGCATAGATGGGATAATAGTCCTTCAAACCTGCATTTTTACGCAGCATTTCAAGGTCGTATGCTTTTCTAGCGAGTACTTCACCCTCTTCACCAAAATACTGGATACGCATATCGTAAAGGTTCATCAATTCGTCGATCAAGGAATCGCGTTGTTCGATGTTTTTAGCTTTGGTGGCCTCATTGATTTTTGATTTCAAAATATTGGCACCGTGGATATAGTTGTTTTTATGACGTGCCGGGCAAACCTTCATCAACTCCTTCCAAGGAGTATAAGCAGCAACATAGTTTTTCTGCTTATAAAACTCGAAATACAATGAATAATTCAACACACAAGCTGCGCTGTCTTCAGGTGTTGCACCCCATTTTTGGGCAGTTGCAGGCAAAGCGAATGCTGTCATAACAACAGCCAACAAAAAAATCCGAATTTTTTTCATCTTAATTTTTATTACTACTATTTGATTCTTATTTTATTAGTTATATTTACGTTTTACAAACCAGCGGTCGCAGGTGCTGACAGAGAGGCCTATAGTGAAGCAGTCGCGTCGTATAAGGTCGCGGTCACCGATTTTCGAATAATTGAAAGTAATATTGAACAGCGAGGTACCTTTTCTCATGGGCAGCGAGGATCCGAAGGAGAAGCCCACTTCGCCGATGGCGTGGGTTTTGTCGTTGAGGTCAAGATAGAGTCGGCCTTGTTCCTGATGGAAACCTGCGCGCCAGGAGATGCGCTTGAAATATTCGGTTGCGCCAAGATCACCAGTCAACTCAAACCCTAATGCCAAACGAGAATACTCGTCATAGCGAAGGATGGATTTGCCGAAAATATTGCGGTCGGGGGCTTCGGTATATTTGAGTCCGCTCCATGGAGCATAGGTGAAATCGGCCGCTATCAGCCAACGGCTGTTTTTGCGGAAAGAGATGCCAGCACCAAAGGTAAATGGCTGCTCGAGTGTGCTTTCATATTCGCTGTTGTCGCCTACCATGGGGAAAATGGTATCACACATGTATACATTTCCTCCGTATTCAATAAAAGTGTACACCAAGGAATTGTCTTTTACCTGCATGGTTTTGGGCATGGTTGCGGTGAATCCGAAAGTCATCTGATAGTCATTTTTGAAATTGACATCGTACTGCAGACCTCCATTAAAATAGAGATTGTTGACATAGGTACTTTTCTCTCTGCGGGAATTCATGTAGGATGTGTCGGCAAAATCGAAAGTGATGGCTCGCTGTATTTTACCATAAAGAAAATTCATATTGAAACCCAAGCGGAGATTTTTTCCGATATTGAATCCATGACCCCAATATATTTCGCTCACCTGGCCGGTACCATCGTATATATTGCGCATGGTGCCATAGGTATTTGTGTCGGACATTGCCTGGATGCTTTCGTAATTGGTTTCGCTGTAGGGTAGCAATCCGAAAGAGGTTTTCCACCATTTGGTGATAGGCATTCCGAAGGTAATATAGCCTATTCGGCCATCAGAGTCGTACAACGAATTATCGCCACTCGAAAGGGTCGTCATATCTATGGCCACACCCATATCGAAGATAAAACTCTCGCGTTCTATCTCTGCGTACGATGCAGGGTTGAAGGGATTTATGAAATTGTTGCCTGACTGGGTATAAGCTACACCTCCCATACTCATAAAATAGGGCATGCAGGAATAGCGGTTGCTTTCACCGATACCGTATTGCGAATAGGGAACATTCATTGCATTCTGCGCATGGATCGACATGACAGTAATGAGATGAGTGCATATGATTGCTAAAACGGACTTTTTTATATTCATGATTTTCTATTAGATACTTCAAACAATCCTTTCAACACCATGTCTTGAACCTGCTCGGCATCGATCCATGATGCGATACGTTCAGCGTCACCTCCTGAAATATAGACTTTTGCATTGCGGTTGTACTGACGGTAATGAGATACGAAACCCTCTATTTCGAACTTTACCGCTGTAGCAATGCCAGCCCATATACATTCGTCGGTGCTCTTGCCGGTGTACACCAAGTCACGATTGTTGATATTTATTAACGGCAAACGGGATGTAAAATTATGCATTGCTTTATTTCGCATGCAAATTCCGGGCAAAATGGCACCACCTTCAAATGTTGCGTTGGCGTCAACATAATCGATAGTGATACATGTGCCGGCATCGATTACAATGCATGCTGAGTTGCACAAGGACCATGCTGCGCATGCCGCAGCTATGCGATCGGACCCCAAAGTATGGGGAGTACTGTAGTCGATAGCAATAGGCAGATTGGAATTTGCAGAAAGTTGATATACTGTTATATCGCTCTCAATCAGTTGGTTTATCAACGCAGCGTCGCCGGTTGCCGAGACCCACGCTTCGGAAACCCCAGAGGGGACAACTGGCGAAGAAAGAATTTCCATGTGGCCATTCTTCACTATTGCCATTTTGGTGCGCGTGTTTCCTATATCAACCAACAGTTTCATACCTTATTTCCCATTAAACATATTCATCGCTCTGTCGGGTCCTTGGGTGCAGAAAGTGGTTATCATTTCGACTGCCTGGGAGATTTTGGGATCCAATGTTGCCGATTCCTCACCGGTGAACTGACCCAATACATAATCAATTTGCCTGCCGCGTGAAAAATTATCACCTACACCGATGCGCAGACGGCAGTAGTTGTTGCTTCCAAGCAATGCCTCGATATTGGCCAATCCGTTGTGGCCTCCATTGGAACCTTGCTTTTTCATGCGCAGGGTACCCACGGGCAATGCAATGTCGTCGACAATAACCAAAACATTTTCCAAAGGTATTTTTTCGGCCTGCATCCAATATTTTACCGCTTTGCCACTTAAATTCATGAAAGTGGTCGGTTTAATGGCTATTATTTTTCTACCGCGGTGACGGATTTCGGCGCGGTACGCATGACGGTCGAGTTCCCACTTGGAATCGGCACTTTTGGCAAGTGCATCGGCTACCATGAAACCGATATTGTGACGTGTATTTTCATATTCGGCACCCACATTGCCCAAACCTACTATCAGATATTTCATCTCTTCGATTTCCTCTTTCTTTGATTTACAAGCAGATAAAAGCCATTTTAATGGATTCATAACCTATTATAATAAGATGCAAAAATACTAAAAATGAATTGAATATGCAAATATTAGGCAATGGATTAAGGAAGGTTATCTCAATTAGGGTCCAATATAATTCAAGCATTTTTTGTACCTTTGCAAAAAAAATTGATTTGAAAAAACAAACACCACTGATATGAATATTCTTCTTCTTGGCTCGGGCGGCCGCGAACATGCCATAGCCTACAAAATTGCACAGAGCAGCAGATGCTCCCAATTGTATATAGCACCAGGCAATGCCGGAACCGCAGCATGCGGAACCAATGTACCGCTTGATATCAACAATTTCGAACAAGTAAAAGATTTTGTATTAAACAATAAGGTATCGATGCTTGTTGTAGGGCCCGAAGCTCCTTTGGTTGCCGGAATCAGTGACTTTTTTGCCAATGACGGTGCGTTGCAGCATGTGATGGTTATCGGTCCGTCGCAACAAGGATCCGAGCTCGAAGGCAGCAAAGACTACGCCAAGGCTTTTATGCAACGACACCAAATCCCCACTGCCCGCTACCGCACTTTTACATGCGACAACATAGAAGAGGGTTTTCAGTTCCTTGCCTCGCTCAAAGCACCCTATGTGCTCAAAGCCGATGGTCTTGCTGCAGGAAAGGGAGTGCTGATACTCGACACACTTGAAGAGGCTCAGACGGAATTGCGCAACATGCTTCAAGATGCCAAATTCGGCACAGCGTCGAGCAAAGTGGTTATCGAAGAATTCCTGTCGGGCATAGAACTGAGCGTTTTTGTGCTCACCGACGGCAACAACTATATGCTGCTGCCATCGGCCAAGGATTACAAACGCATCGGAGAGGGCGACACCGGACTGAACACCGGAGGTATGGGATCGATAAGTCCTGTTCCTTTTGCAGACAAAGCCTTTATGGAGAAAGTAGAAAAACGTATTGTGGCCCCTACAGTTGGAGGATTGAAAAAGGACAATATCAACTACAAAGGATTTATATTCATTGGATTGATGAATGTTGGAGGCGACCCCTATGTGATTGAATACAATGTACGCATGGGCGACCCTGAGACCGAAAGTGTATTTCCCCGCATTGTAAGCGATGTGGTAGAGTTGTTTGAACATACAGCCAACGGAACGCTTGACCAATGCACCCTTGAAACCGACCCGCGTACAGCAGCATGTGTGATGATGGTGGCACAGGGATACCCCGAGGCTTACGAAAAAGGAAAAGCGATTAACGGTATTGAAAATGTCAAAGAAAGCATCGTATTTCATGCCGGAACAAAACACACCCCCGACGGAACGGTGCTGACCAACGGTGGTAGGGTTATCAGTGTCACTTCGCTCGCCGACACACTGGAAGAGGCTCTACAGATTGGATTCAAATCGGTAGAACTCATTCAGTACGAAGGCAAATATTTTCGTCGCGACATAGGGAAAGACCTACTTAACATGCAGTAATCCGCATCCTACATAATATAAATAGGGCGTCTATCTTTCATAGACGCCCTATTCTATTTGATACAGATATCAGGTATTGCCCGCATGCCATAATATGTATGATGTTACATACCGCTATTGGATGCTATTCAATTCTTCATAAAAACACGAACGGGAAGTATAATGATACGGAATAACCCAAAATAAGCCAATGCCGAGAGTGAGGATACCCAACAAATACCATCCAATAAAACTTAAGTCGAGAAGGAATAATTTCATTTTATAACCCTTCATCATCTGCATGCTACGATCGATACATTCTTCTGCACTGAAATGCGGATTGTCTTTAGCGATATAGGCGGCCATAGCATACGAATAGCTTTTAATCCACCCTGGAACGAAGAGCAAAAGAGACCATAACATAACATATACGGCTCTCAACAACGATAATGCCAACCAACGGGTATAATGGTTAAAAGTACTAAACATGTTAGAAACTACATTGAAGTTGCCCCTGGCAACATCGAGAATAGCCAACTCGTATCCCACTGATAATGGAATTGCTACAAATAAATATACCGCAATCACAACTAGAGCGAGAGCCCAACTATCAGTTTCAGAAAACCATCCTGTTATAGATGTAATAACGGAAAAGATAATAGATGCAATAACCGGATTGCACCATCTACCTTTTAATTTCCCCAATGCTGTCTGACGCAGTTCCTTGTTACAAGACATTTGTGCCGTAATATTCGCATCATGTGCCATTTCTTAACCCCTGATTCGTGTCGGGTGCAACTTCTAATGGTAACCTCTAAAATTTAAATTGCTGATAATAAAATAAGGTAGGCTCTAAAAATTCAACATTTTGTTCGTAGGCGTTCGACGGAGAGCCC
>CALEPD010000028.1 GCA_937910265.1 uncultured Bacteroidales bacterium | reverse complement strand
ATAATAGTTTACAAAGCCCCATTTGCCGTCGAAGATGTTCTTGAGCGGATATACCCATTTGCCGGGCTCACCACTTTGCTGCCATTGCAGACCGGCATTTTCAGCCTCTTGCTTTGTGGCGAAAACATTGCGTACCACCATATTGCCCTTGATGTCGATACAACCCCACGCACGTCCATGCTTTACGACAGCAAAACGGCGTACACCGCCCTGAAAGCCATAAGCGTATTGGAATTGGGGATTGATGCACCATCCACCGTTTTCGTTCTTGTATCCATAGAGTTGGCTCGAACCATCGACGGCCACACGCTGCGCGTCGGCTGCAGCGGCAAATATTGCAGTAAAGGCTAAAAGTATTACAAATTTCTTCATCATATACATAAAAATCAACTTGCAAAAATACAAATAAATTTCAATATGACGAAAATTTTGTATCTTTGCCCAAACTGATAACAATAACAATAATTATTAACAATACTGAAATGCAAAGAGATACCGCTATTTTCGATCTCATCCAAAAGGAAAGAGAACGTCAGACCAAGGGCATCGAATTGATTGCTTCTGAGAATTTTGTAAGCGACCAAGTAATGGAAGCCATGGGTTCTGTAATGACCAACAAATATGCTGAAGGCTACCCAGGAAAGCGTTATTATGGTGGCTGTCAGATCGTAGACCAGAGCGAGACCATCGCCATCGAGCGTGCTAAACAGCTCTACGGTGCTGCTTGGGCAAACGTACAACCCCACAGCGGTGCCCAAGCCAACATGGCCGTTTTCTTGGCCTGTTTGAATGCCGGCGACACCTTTATGGGTATGAACCTGAACCACGGTGGCCACTTGAGCCATGGCTCAGCAGTCAACTTCTCGGGAATCATGTTCAACGTTGTTGACTACAGCGTAGAAGAAGAAACCGGTATGATTGACTATGACAAGATGGAGGCCCGCGCTTTGGAAACCCGTCCAAAACTCATTGTCGGTGGTGCATCAGCATACAGCCGCGACTGGGATTGGGCACGCATGCGCGAAATCGCCGACAAGATCGGAGCCATCCTCATGGGCGACATCAGCCATCCTTCCGGCCTTATTGCCAAAGGTTACTTGAACAATGCTGTTAAATATTGCCACATTGTAACCACAACCACCCACAAGCCCCTCCGTGGACCTCGCGGCGGTCTCATCCTCATGGGAGAAGATTTCGACAACCCATTCGGCAAAACCACACCTAAGGGCGAAATCAAGAAAATGAGCGCATTGCTCGACAGCGCCGTATTCCCAGGCACCCAAGGTGGTCCGCTGGAACACGTTATCGCTGCTAAAGCTGTTGCTTTCGGTGAAGCTTTGACCGACACCTACGACCAATACATCCAACAGGTTATGAAGAATGCAAAAGCCATGTGCGAAGCATTTGTAAACAAAGGTTACAAAGTCATCTCCAACGGTACCGACAATCACTTGATGCTCATCGACCTCCGTCCCAAGTTTGCAGAACTTACCGGTAAAGAGGCTGAAAATGCATTGGTAGCCGCTGACATCACCGTAAACAAGAACATGGTTCCATTCGACAGCCGTACCGCATTCAAGACCAGTGGTCTCCGTGTTGGAACACCCGCTATCACCACCCGTGGTTTGAAAGAGAACGAAATGCCCATCATCGTTGATATGATTGATGCTGTATTGAGCGATCCCACAAACGAGGCTCTTATTGCCAAGACCCGCGGTGAGGTAAACGAAATGATGCAAAACCGTCCTTTGTTTGCCTGGTAGTCCAGAAACAAACATTTGAACCAATAATAAAGAGGATGCTCAACGGCATCCTCTTTTTGTTTGACTCCCACCAGTTTATCAGTCAGATTGGCCTATATTACGCCGTTCTTCGGTAGTGGCATCTCGCCTAACACATCTAAAAAGTAATATCGGAATAGAAATAATTGTGTATATTTGCAAACTGGATGCTGATGCAAGGCATCTAAACAAGGCTCTCCGTTGAATACTCCTGCACCAAAAATTTGAGTTTAGAGTCTGCCCTTATGTAAATTTGCATCACAACAACACAAATAGAATATGAATGCACTGACAATAGGAATACTATTACCGTTTTTGGGCACCATGGTCGGTGCATCGTTTGTTTTCTTCATGAAAAAAGAGATACCCGACAAAATGCAAAAAGCATTACTCGGGTTTGCCTCCGGCGTGATGATAGCCGCATCGGTATGGTCGCTGCTCATACCATCGATGGAAATGAGTACCGAGACCGGAATCAAATCGATAATTCCCACTGCCATAGGTTTTTTGCTGGGTATAGGGTTTCTGCTATTGATTGACGAAATAACTCCGCACATACATCCCGTATCGACAAAAACAGAGGGACCCCGCAGCAAATTATCGAAAACAGCCATGTTGGCAATGAGTATGACCATACACAATCTGCCTGAAGGAATGGCCGTTGGAGTGGTGTTGGCAGGCCATGACACATCGGCGCTGACCGTGACTGCCGCCATTGCGGTATCGATAGGCATAGCCATTCAAAACATACCGGAAGGTGCCATTGTTGCCATGCCCATGCGCGCTGCAGGCAATTCACGATTGCGGTCGTTTGCCATCGGCACTTTGAGTGGCATTGTCGAGCCTATCGGGGCAATAGCCATCATCTTACTGGCCTCGTCACTCACAGCCGCCCTACCCTACTTGCTTGCCTTCTCGGCAGGAGCCATGATGTATGTTGTTGTGGAAGAGCTTATACCTGAAGCATCGCAAGGGAAACACTCCAACGCCTCAACCATAGGGTTTTCTCTTGGGTTTGTACTGATGATGGTGCTTGATGTAGTGCTCGGATAAAACAATAGGAGGATGCACGGCATTGCCCCTTACATCCTCCTTGATAAGTTGTTTCTGAAAAAAATCAATAGCTTCTTGCAAATACGACACGGCCTTTGCTTGGCTTGCCGCTATAGATACATGTGCCTGGTTCGTCGTCGGAATCGAGGGGAATGCATCTGATGGTGGCCTTTGTTTCCTCTTTTATGCGCTCCTCGGTCTCGGCTGTGCCATCCCAATGACACAAGAGGAAACCGCCCTTTTCGATTTCGGTCTTGAAATCGTCCCATGTGTCAACCTTACGGGTATTGGCAGCACGGAAGTCGGCTGCTTTCTTGAAAAGGTTTTGTTGAATATCTTCAAGCGATTGAGCCACATAGGCGACAATGCCTTCGATAGGAACGGTTGTTTTCTCAAGGGTGTCGCGGCGGCACACTTCACAAGTGCCGTTTTCTAAATCGCGCGGCCCGACAGCCAGACGGACGGGAACTCCCTTAAACTCGTATTCGTTAAACTTCCAACCTGGTTTATATTCGGGACGGTTGTCGTATTTTACGCTGATGCCATTGGCTCGAAGAGCATCGACAACAGGGTTGATTTTGGTGTCGAGTTCAGCCATCTGCTCCTCGTTTTTGCAGATAGGAACAATGGCAACCTGGATGGGAGCCAATTTTGGGGGAAGGACCAAACCGTTGTCGTCGGAGTGTGTCATAATCAAAGCGCCCATCAAACGGGTGCTCACACCCCATGAAGTAGCCCAAACATACTCTAATTGGTTGTTTTTGTTGAGGAACTGAACATCGAAAGCCTTGGCGAAATTCTGCCCCAAGAAATGCGATGTGCCAGCCTGCAAAGCCTTGCCGTCCTGCATCATGGCTTCGATGCAATAGGTGTCCAAAGCACCTGCGAAGCGCTCATTGGGAGACTTAACACCTTTCAGTACCGGAACTGCCATCCATTTTTCGGCGAATTCGGCATATACTTCAAGCATTTTCTTTGTTTCTTCAACAGCCTCCTCTGCGGTGGCATGAGCGGTATGACCTTCCTGCCAGAGGAATTCGGCTGTACGGAGGAACATACGGGTACGCATTTCCCAACGCACAACGTTTGCCCATTGGTTGCAGAGAACGGGGAGGTCGCGATAAGATTTGATCCAATTCTTGTAAGTGCTCCAAATAATGGTTTCGGAAGTGGGTCGAACGATCAACTCTTCCTCCAAACGGGCAGCAGGGTCAACAACCACGCCGCTTCCATCAGGGTTGTTCATCAAACGGTGATGGGTAACAACAGCACATTCTTTAGCAAAACCCTCCACATGCTCGGCTTCACGGCTAAGGAACGACTTGGGTATAAACAAAGGGAAATAGGCATTTTGATGGCCGGTGGCCTTAAACATATCATCGAGTGCACGCTGCATTTTTTCCCAGATTGCATAGCCGTAAGGTTTGATAACCATGCAGCCGCGAACTGCCGAGTTTTCGGCGAGGTCGGCACGCGAAACGAGTTCATTATACCATTCGGAATAATTTTCGGAACGTTTTACAAAATCTTTAGCCATAATAATGTGTTGTTGTTATATTCAAAAATATTGTTATTCAAAAAAAAAGCGTAATTTTGCATCTGTAATGCAAAGATTGCAAATGTACAAAAATATTATTGAAATAACACAAAAAAGATGAATTGGAATAAACTAACCCCCTCCCGAATCGTTGTTATGGTGGCATTGGCCGTTATCATGTGTACAACAACGGCGACTGCGCAGAACAGCTTACAGACCAAACCCAAGAATGTCATCATCATTGTTGGAGACGGAATGGGCGTGGCACAGGTAAGTGCATCAGTAGTAGCCGAAGGCGGTAACAATTCGGCATTTTTGCGTTTCCCCTACTCGGGATTCTCACGTACCAATTCAAAAAACAGCTACACAACCGACTCGGGAGCCGGCGGCTCAGCCGTGATGACAGGCCACAAGGTAAACAACTACACGATAGCACAATCGCCCTACGGTGTTCCTCACAGATCGTTTGTTTCACAAGCTAAAGAACGTGGCA
>CALEPD010000027.1 GCA_937910265.1 uncultured Bacteroidales bacterium | reverse complement strand
TTTGGTATCGAGGATTGGCGCAACAAGAAAGTCAACCAACTGAGCAAGGGCATGCAGCAGAAGGTGCAATTCATTGTCACCGTGCTCCATCGCCCCGACTTGCTGATACTTGATGAGCCTTTCAGTGGATTCGATCCGGTCAACGCGGCAGTCATCAAAAACGAGATTCTCCGTTTGCGCGACGAAGGCACAACCGTAATACTTTCCACCCACAATTTGTCGTCGGTCGATGATCTGTGCGACGATATAGCCATACTTAACCAGTCGTGCCTCATCATGAATGGGGCTACGGCGGTTGTAAAGGCGCAGCACGGCAACCGGTCGCTCAACGATATTTTCATCGAGGCGGTAAGCGGAGGCCAACTGTAGCGCAAGCAAACGCGCCGCTGTCGGCAGGCATTCGATAGGTGGTAATTGATACATTTTTATAAAATCATACGCATAACATGAACACAATTTGGTTGGTTATAAGAAGGGAATTTGTCACACGCATCCGCAAGGTGGGTTTTTGGGTGCTGACATTGCTGGTGCCATTTCTGCTGACCTTATTATATACCATACCCATCAACATCGCCAACAATTCGGCAAAACGTGCCCATGTGCTTGTTGTCGACGAAACCGGCATCTTTACCGGCGAGTTCCGATCGTCCAATGCCATCGCCTTCCACGATGCCGGAGGACTTGATTACGCCAGGCAGCGTATGGCCTCCGAAGATACACTCGATGCCATTGTCTTCATACCCAAAAGGCAGACCACAATCCCCTCCGACGCCTTCCTGTATTATTTGAGCGATGTGCCCAGCATGACCGTGCAGACCACCGTTTACAACCAGATGCAGGAGATTCTCCACAACCGTATACTCCACGATGTGTACGACATCACGACCGAGGAATACGGTATGATTTCGGGTACCCGTATCCACATGCGCACACAGGACATCGAAAGCGGTCGTGGGGCGTTTTTGGAGATAAAAATCGCCGTCGGCATCATCATGGCCTTGCTTATTGTCTTTGCCATCGCATTGTGCGGCTCGCAGGTGGTGCGTGGGGTAATGGAGGAGAAAAGCAACAGGATTGTTGAGATTGTGATATGCAGCATCAAGCCCTTCCAACTCATGGCGGGCAAGGTGTTGGGCGTAGGATTGGTGGGAATCGTGCAGTTTGTTCTTTGGTTGGTCCTCACAGGTGGCGCGCTTGTCGGTTTGCAGAAGGAAAACAGTGCCCTGTTCCGTTCGGCCGAGCAGCAGACTGCCATAACCCATATAGCCACAAAAGGCGAGGCTGCCACCGCACAGATGGAGTCTATTCAGAACGCCCAGCCTGTATCACAACTCATCCAGGGATTGGTGTCGATCGACTATTCGGTCATTGTGGCAGTGTTCCTGTTTTTCTTTGTATTCGGATACCTTTTGTATGCCTCTGTTTATGCCGCGGCAGGGTCGTTGGCCGACAGTGATTCCGATTCACAGCAGTTTGTCATACCGGTTATTGTGCCGCTGCTCTTTGCCTTGCTGTGTTTGCCCGTGCTTATAAGCGAGCCTTCGGGCACCTTGTCAACATGGTTGAGCATTATACCGTTCACATCGCCTGTGGCCATGATTTTCCGCTTGCCGTTCGGTGTGCCCATCTGGCAGATAATACTTTCAGCGTCGTTGCTCGTGGCATCGCTGCCTCTGTGCACCTGGGTAACGTCGAAGATTTACCATGCCGCCATTCTGCAGCATGGCACGCGCATTTCGTTGAAGAAAATCTTCAGGCAATTGAAATCGTAACACCTCGCCCCGCCTCGGTTGCATCGCGGGGCAAAATATATCGGCCTCTGTCAAGAGTGCATAAAAAAAGGATGTCCTCGTGCAAGGACATCCTTTTTTGCTTTCCAGCCCATTTATAAATTTGCGGGCGGGCATGTTGTGGAGCTGGAGGAAACCGACCTCAATCTCCGTAATTTACTGATAATCTATATTTTTTCAAATTACTGTTTTCCAATTGGTCTCAGATTTTGACCACTGCAAAATTACAACTTATTTTTCACATATAGACAGTTTATCTTCAATTATATACAAAACTCTTTTTTCAGTC
>CALEPD010000026.1 GCA_937910265.1 uncultured Bacteroidales bacterium | reverse complement strand
AACATCGACTTCAATGCCGACAAATGGCAAGAGATACAAGTGCCCGGAAACATCGAACTGCAAGGTTTCGGCATACCTGTGTATGTGAACACGCGGAACGAATTCCCATCCAACCCTCCTTACGCACCCAACCAATACAACCCTGTAGGATGCTATATCACCGACTTTACAATACCCGAAACATGGGAAGGCCGACGCACCATTATCAAATTCGGTGCGGTAAAATCGGCCATACTGCTATACATAAATGGAAAGCAGGTGGGATACAGCGAAGATTCAAAAACGCCTGCCGAATGGGATATCACTCAATATCTACAACCAGGGAATAACAGACTGGCCGCAAAAGTTTTCCGTTGGAGCGACGGCAGTTATCTTGAATGCCAAGACATGTGGCGCATGAGCGGTATCACCCGCGATGTGGCACTTTATTCTGTACCAAGCACCCATATAAGCGATTTCCGTGTTGTGGCATCGCTCGACAGTGCAACCTATACACAGGGCAATCTCGAAGTGAGCGTTGAACTTTCGTCGGAAGTGACACAAGCATACAGCGTAGAGGTTTTACTGACCGACAAAAAAGACACACTGGCACACCATCGCAAAAACTTGGGATGGAAAGACTGGTTTGCCTATTTCCCGACCCGAACGTTCAACATAGGAACAGTGCAGCCATGGTCGGCGGAGAACCCGAAATTGTACACCCTCACCATACAACTGCTGGACCAAAACGACAGTGTTGTTGAAATTGTAGGCGCCCGCATTGGATTCCGCAATGTGGGAATCATCAACAAGCAATTATGCCTCAACGGAAAACCTCTCGTCATAAAGGGTGTGAACCGCCACGAGCACAGTGCCGTTTATGGACATGCCGTAACCCGCAAGGAGATGGAATTGGACATTGCACAGATGAAGGAACTCAACATCAACGCAGTGAGAACAAGTCACTATCCAAACGATGAATACTGGTACGAGCTATGCGACCGCCACGGGCTATATGTATGCGATGAGGCCAACAACGAAAGCCATGCCCAAGGTTACGGAGAAGGCAGCCTTGCAAAAAAAGAAGAATGGGCAGAGCCCATCCTTTACCGAGTGAACAACATGTTCAAACGAGACCGGAATCACCCGTCGGTCATCATGTGGTCATTGGGAAATGAGTGCGGAAACGGCATTTGCTTTGAACGTGCCTACCGCTACCTGAAGGGCAAAGACAACACACGTCCCATAATACACGAACGCGCTGAGCTTGACTGGAACACCGACATTGTTGGCATTATGTATCCGAGTGTGGAATACATAGCCGATTATGCGCGCAACCCTAAAAACAGACGTCCTTTCATTATGGTGGAATATTGCCATGCCATGGGAAACAGCATGGGAGGCCTCAGCGACTACTGGGACACCATAGACAAATACCCGCTTCTGCAGGGCGGATTCATCTGGGACTGGAAAGACCAATCGTTTCCCCGTACCGACAGCCTGGGGCGATTCTATTATGCCGTAGGGGGCGATTTGGGAGCCCTGCCCAACCTGAAGGATGATGACGCGTTCTGCTCGAACGGCGTGGTTAATTCTGAAAACACGCTGTATCCCCACGCCGAAGAGGTGCGGTTTGTATATGGCGACTATCCCTCAACCAGCCTTGCCGCAATCAAACCAATGCCGCAATCAACAGCCATCATAGAGCAACAGGGCGAACCGGTTGAGATAGACAAAACCCACTCACACATCACACTTGGAAACAATCTTTTCTCAATATCAATAAACCGCCGCAACGGTTATATCGACAGCTACAAATACCAAAACGAGGAACTGCTCAAAACACCCATTCGATGGAATTTCTGGCGTCCACCCACGCTCAACGACCTTGTTGACCGCAACGGTGCACGGGCATGGGACGGGCTCGACGATCTCGAATGCTCGACTATAGCAATCACGTCCCGCAAAATTGACAACAAGGAACCGCAACGGGTGGCCAATGCGGAAGTAGTGATACAAATGAAACTGTTCGACAGCAACGGACAGACCATGATGCTGAAAGAAATTATTGAAGTGGACCGAAACGGTGTGATGCAAATCAGCTACCAACTCATACCCCGAGGCAGTTACCGTACATTGCCTAAAATAGGTATGCAAAAGGGAATAGAAAACACCTACACACAAACCCGATATTTCGGCAACCGTTACGAAACCTATCCCGACAGAAGAAGAGCACAGGATGTAGGCGAACATGGATGCGCCACATCCCAGTTACTCCCCATTCATTATGTTGTACCGCAAGAAGGAGGCAACCACGAAGCATTGTGGGTATCGTTCCAAAACAACCGCAACCGGCTATTGGTATGCAGTAGCGACGCCATGAATTTCACGGTAAGAGAATATGAAGATTCGACCCTCACGAAAGCCACCCGACTAAACCAACTGCAAACGGCCGGTCATTTCGTAGTCAGCATCGACCATCGACAATCCGGTATCGGCACTGCAACCTGCGGACCGGGAGTGCGTTCGCCATACATCATATCGGGCGACAGCATTTACCGCTACCGTTTCACATTCGTGCCCCAAACGGTTACCAGCAATTCCAATCCGTTTGCATATTGCAACTATTATCCCGAACATCCCGACATGCAAAGCATTGCCATTGCACAAGAAACACAACGCAAGGCAATTGCGAAACTGAAAACATCCGTAGAGCCTTCACCGCAATACAACAAAGGATTCCCCGATGTTCTTCATGACGGAAAATATGGCATACCCGGAGATTACAGCGAACGCTGGATTGGTTATGCCGGAAGAGACAGCCTGATCATAAGTCTTGAACTTGCGTCATGCACAAAAATCTCGACCATCGAAATCGGATTCTGTCACAGCCCATCCGATTGGGTAGTAAAACCCAACAACGTAATGGTTCAATACAGCACAAGCAGTACCATGGGAGACGAATGGAAGGACTGCACATTCGAAACCCGAATCGAAGACTTGAAAAACGACAGCAAACGGGCCAGATGGAAATTCAGAACCAAAGGGAAACATGGCGAAAGGGCCCAATACATCCATATCCTGATTGTGGGCAATCGGAACCTGCCGATCTGGCACGATTTCAGCGGCAAGCCGTCGTGGCTCATGATTGATGAAATTGTAGTCGAATGAAATTTCCTCCACATTTGTTAAAATAAAACTTGAAACAACACAAAATCAGTTATTAAAAAAAATCACCATTCAAAAAAAATATGTATATTTGCAAAAATTTTTTTAACCAATAAATGATACTTTTATTTGTCTACTTATTGGGGGCCATATCGATATCATTTTTATGTTCGGTACTTGAAGCCGTTCTGATGTCCACCCCCATGGCCATTTTCTTCGGCTGGCTGCTGGGCAAGCTGTTCAACAAGACCAAGGGCGCTGAAATGATCGCCGGTCTGGTTCTGGGCTTCTTTGCCGCTGGCCTGTATCGTCTGTTCACCCTGTATATTATCGGCGGCG
>CALEPD010000025.1 GCA_937910265.1 uncultured Bacteroidales bacterium | reverse complement strand
CAGAAGTGTGGATAACACCTGTTTCAATACGACCGGTAGCAACGGTACCACGACCTGTAATTGAGAATACGTCTTCGATTGGCATCAAGAAATCTTTATCAATATCACGTGGAGGAAGTGGAATCCATGTATCAACGGCATCCATCAAATCTTCAACGTTTTTAACACCAGAAGCTTCGCCATTCAAACCAGCGAGAGCGGAACCGCGGATAACGGGGGTGTTGTCACCGTCGAAATCATATGAGCTGAGGAGGTCACGGATTTCCATTTCAACGAGGTCGAGAAGTTCGGCATCGTCAACGAGGTCACACTTGTTCATGAAGACAACGAGTTTGGGAACGCCTACCTGAGCAGCCAAGAGGATGTGCTCGCGGGTTTGGGGCATAGGACCGTCGGTAGCGGCAACTACGAGAATAGCACCGTCCATCTGAGCGGCACCAGTAACCATGTTCTTAACGTAGTCGGCGTGGCCGGGGCAGTCAACGTGTGCATAGTGACGACCAGCGGTTTGGTACTCTACGTGAGCGGTGTTGATGGTGATACCACGCTCTTTCTCTTCAGGAGCAGAGTCGATAGAGTCGAAAGATTTTACTTCAGAAAGACCCTTTTCAGCCAAAACTTTGGTAATAGCAGCGGTCAAAGTGGTCTTACCATGGTCAACGTGGCCAATAGTACCGATGTTGACGTGCGGTTTCGAACGATCGAATTTTTCTTTTGCCATTTTCTAATACGTATTAAAATGTTTATTAATAAAGTTTCTTACCAATTGTGTGGTTTATTTTCACAAGTATAGAGGCGCAAATATTGCGTCTCTTAAACAGCACTTGCTATTTTTACACAAAAAAAAGAGCTACAGGCCGGAATTGAACCGGCGACCTCATCCTTACCAAGGATGCGCTCTACCAGCTGAGCTACTGCAGCTTATGCTTCCTTCATGAAACGGGGCGGTTACCTGTCGCCGCCCGTTGTTATCAGAGCGGAAGACGGGGCTCGAACCCGCCACCTATAGCTTGGAAGGCTATCGCTCTACCAAATGAGCTACTTCCGCATAGTATTGTGGGGGAGGGTGGACTCGAACCACCGAACTCCGAAGAGGACAGATTTACAGTCTGTTGCAATTGCCGCTATGCGACTCCCCCGTATAGCCATTCAGTTGAAGTTGGCTTCGAGCCGATGAAGGGACTCGAACCCCCGACAGGCTGATTACAAATCAGCTACTCTACCAACTGAGTTACATCGGCTTGTTTATTTCAAACAACTCTCTTCCTTGTTTTGAGGTTGCAAAGATACTACTTTTCTCCGATTGAACAAAAACTTTTTTGTTTTTTTTACGCATTTAATCTTTATGATTCTGATTTTCAAAATAGTTATAAATAAAACTTTTTTTAGAAAGTGGGGAAAACAGGCATTTATACGGGCCTATAAGATGGATTTTTTGCTGGATTTTGCACTTTTGGAACCGCAATAAACGGCCCAAAATATCAACAATTAAAACAAATAGCTGTATTTCTGCAAATTGCAATTCATAACTATTAAAAACAGCCGTAAAGTATAAATACTAAACGGCTGATAAACTGAAAAATGTGAGAGGAATATTATCGGTAAGCGGAACGTTTCACCTTATCGATCATATAATCGACAAGGACGTTTACTTGCGTATCGGAGGCATAGGAGAAGATGAATATTGTTTTGGAGAGATACGACACGCCCATATAACAGCTATGGGAGGCATCGAGGTTCTCGCCGAAGATTTTGACTTCGCGGCCCGGCTGTTCGGCATCGCGCATGGCAAACATGACCACGTCGCGTTTGTGCTGCAGGTCGCGCTCCTGCTCGGGTGACAGCGGAGAGATGGCGAACTCGGTGCACATCCATTGCCATCCAGCGTCGCCGATGGCTTCGATGACGGTGACGTTGGTAGATGTGGTGTCGTTGAGTGCGAAGTTGGTGACGCATGCCACCTTGACATCCTTGCGATGGGCATATTTATTGTAGAGCTCGGTTTGCGCGGAGAGAGACGCGAGCATGGAGCAGAACAGACAGAGGGCTAAAATTGGTTTCATGGAAATTATGCGTTTAAGAAATCCCACACTTCGTTGATTACCGAATCGGCATCGCAGCCCAGGTTGCAGAGCACTTCGGGTGCGACGATTTCGTCGGTGATGCTGGTGTTGTACTCTTGTGCGTGCTGTGGAGCCACTTTTTCGATTGTAACGGCAGAGACATTGTTGGATGCCATCTCGACGGGGGTGTGGTCGAGGGGCGTTGGCACGACACAATTGTCGGGCAGTTGGGCTTGGACAGCCTCGGGCGGTTGGGCGGATGCGGCGAAATCGTGGCCTGTCGGCGCGGATGCGGGGGTGCTGACGCCACCCGATTGTGCCACGACGGGGGTACCGGCCGCTCCTGGTGATGGCGAGGGTGAGAAAAACAGGGTTGCCCCTACCCCACCGAGCAAAAGCACCATAGCCGAGAGTGAGAGCATGACCTGTCGGCGGCGGCGTATGGTTCCCGCACGCCTTGAAGCGGCATTCATCACCTCGTCGCGGCGGGTAAGCCGGTTGAGCCGTTCTTGTTCATCGGAAGAGATTGTTCCTTCACGATGTTTGCTTAATAATAGATCCAATTCGTTCATCATTATTCCTCCAATATCTGTTTTTTCAGCAAGGCATGTGCCTTTTGTACTTTCTTTCGAACACCGGAGACGCTCATACCTGTAAGGAGAGCCAATTCGGCGAAGGTGTAGTTGTTTACATCGTGCAACACCACAAGCGCTCTCACATTGTCGGGCAATTTGTTGACATAATGCCATACGTCCTCGGTGATTGGCACTTCGGCATCGTCGGCAATCTGCAGGTGGCCGAAGTCCTCGAAACTCAAGACAGTTTGCCGGCGCTTGAGCAGGCGGTAGCATTTGCGTCGCATCACCTTCATGCAGTAGGAAACAGGGTCGCGCACGGCGATTCGGGACATTGTGTCGACCATCGAGTCGTGAACCACATCGGCGGCATCGGCATCGGAACGCAACAACTGATAAGCCTGGTCGAAAATCTCGACGTACTTATCCGTCAACTCGGATTTCATTCGATTGTCCAGCATGTTAACATTTTTGTGTGCCACGATTCCTCATGTTTGAGAAAAAAAACATTCCTTTTTACCTATACTTCACCGCGATTCCAACCGCGACATAGGCGACACGTCGAGCCGCCTTCCATTGTTGTTAACGCGTTTCACCCGCAGTTTGTTTCACAGCAGAGGGATGCAAACCACCTTTGGCAGAGCCAACAAAATGCGTCCTTTAGGTGGGTTCTATAAATTACACATTTTAAAAATTAATCTTTAATATGAGTGAGTCCAACTTTGTTCAGCGCTTTTGTCCTTATTTCGGAATCTTTCCAATTGTCAGTTGGTTACAATGCACCACATGATTCTCCGCTCGCCTTACTTCGTGCGACGTCCTGTGGAACGCTATCGAAAGCCACTGG
>CALEPD010000024.1 GCA_937910265.1 uncultured Bacteroidales bacterium | reverse complement strand
GATATCCCCAATGCCGAGCAAGCCGCGCAAATCGTCCGTGATGCCGAACCCTCTATCAACGAGATTGCTCACCATGTCCGTAACCGTGCGGTGGGTGATTTCGACCAATTGCATGGCAAACGCATACTCACATCTGTTTGCTATCCGGTTTATAAGTGTGTATCCACCAAGCGTTTCCATGTTTCCGATGCTTGTGTGGGCTGCGGTTTGTGCGAGCGCGATTGCCCGTCACATGCCATCAAACTCGTTGACTCAAAACCCCGCTGGGTTGAGCGTAAATGCTGCCATTGTCTGCGTTGCCTGCACAGCTGTCCCCAATTCGCCATCCAGTATGGCAAAAACACTCAAAAACGAGGCCAGTACACCAACCCCGCCTTGCTATAACACACTGTCTGTATACTTACTACCCACTGGCCATATCTCGGTCACGTTTGTTGGCGTCTCTACTGTTTCCTTGCCATGCTGCAGGAAATTTCCAATTTTGTCCTGTTGTGTTGAAAATAATATGTAACTTTGCATTGGCAACGCCGACCTGGCGGCCTTGCAGAATTAGGGTGCTGTAACCTTGAAGAACTCTAATAAGCTAATCGATTTTATACAGAAGAAATTACCTATAAAATAATAGATTAAAGGAATCCTCTATCATATGCCGATAACAAAGCCCAACGAACAACGTGTGCGACGTCGTGATGAATTTTCATGGCAACATTTTGCCGAAGATTGTCTGCATAATAAATATATTTTGGTTGTAGGAAGCGAAGCCGTTCTCAACCGCACTTACAACTCCGATGCTCAGGGTAATAGTATGAGCCTCTTGCTTCAGCTGGCAAAGGACCAGTTGGTGAACAACCTTGGGGATTATGTTGATGCCGAGTTGGAAAGGAGTCGTCTTGGAAATTGTGATAATTTCAACGTCCTGTCGAAAATTTATCCCAAAGATAAAGTCAAGAAATCTGTTTTGGATGTTGTACGGGATACCGACTTCCGTCAATTGTTCGATGATGAGATTGAGCCATCTCTGATGCAGTTGCTTCGCACCCGTTGTTTCCG
This sequence comes from uncultured Bacteroidales bacterium, assembly GCA_937910265.1. Classification (GTDB taxonomy): domain Bacteria; phylum Bacteroidota; class Bacteroidia; order Bacteroidales; family P3; genus Colimorpha. The sequence continues at coordinate 3,233 of CALEPD010000024.1, read as the reverse complement.
AATAGTCATAACCACTGCAGTCGACCCTTATCTCGAAATCGCTATGGAAAAAGTGTGGGGGAAAGGCGGTTACGATGTGTTGCATTCAATCGAAGATGCGCAAAACAAGTTCAGACATGTTTCTTGCGACGAATTTGGCGTAAGCCGACCTGTTTTGTGTTATGTGTTCGGAAAGGTTGACTCGACAAAACCGCACGAAAGGTTTGTCCTTACGGAAAACGATGCCATGTATAAGATTTCTGCATGGTTTGAAAGGGCTATGTCCAACGAATTTCTCAAAAAAGTGAAAACGTTTCAATTGCTTTCCGTTGGCTCGCAGTTCGACGACTGGATGTTTCGCTTCTTTTGGTTCCTTTTGCGTGGAGAAGTGAATGATGACAACAGAAAACAGCAGGTGGCTGTCGAAATTAAATCCAACGACTCCAGTTTGGCAAATTATCTTGAGAGCGAACAGGTGAAACTCTTTCCCGATGCCAGGGATTTTATGAGCAGAGCTGTCTCTCAAATTGATGAGTGTTCGCGTTTCGACGCCCTTCCTCGCAGCGATAACGGCGTCTTTATTTCCTATGCGCATGAAGACCGCTACATTGCGTTGCCGTTATTCACGCGCCTTGTCGATGCTGGCCTCAATGTGTGGCTTGATGAGGATAAACTCAATGGCGGTGCTGAATACGAGACCCGCATACTCAATGCCATAAACAATTGTCATGTCTTTGTCCCAATACTTAGCTCTCAAGTAAAGTCCGATTTGTTGAATGGCAATATCCCCAATCGTTGGTATCCTCAGGAATGGCAATGGGCACAGCGCCGATGGGATGATGTTAAAAAGTTAAATCCCAACGGTGATGCTGGATTTACCGTTGTGCCGGTGGTTGTCGGTGATTATCGCTTCAGTGAGTCGTATCACCAAGATCTGCCCCCGTGTATCGTTAAGACCACTGCATACGAAATTTCCAAAAATAGATCCGAAGACCTGGTTGAAATCATTTCCCGTAACAATAGCAATACCGAACGATATGAGTAAAAAGAATCCTTGGCTTGGGTTGGCTTCTTACCAAGAACCACAAAACACTGGCAACGATTACCTCTTCTGTGGTCGCGACGATGAGACTGTCGATTTGGTACGCTTTGTCGACAACAATCTTTTTGTTACCCTTTACGGCAGTTCGGGCGTGGGTAAAACATCTTTGTTGCGGGCTGGCGTTATGCCCAACCTGCGGCGTAGGGGCTATTTTCCGCTTTATGTGCGTCTTTCGCAGCAACCCGCCGACATCCCTTTTGCCGAAGCCATAACCCGTATGTTGTGCTCTTGCGGATTGTCTCTCCAACGTCTCGATTCTATTGTTTTGCCCGACCCATCCGACCGTCTGTATTTGTGGTATTATTTTGCCACAACCCGTTTTACTCTTGACGGGTGTGAGGTGTACCCGGTTATTATTCTCGACCAATTCGAAGAGGTGTTTCGTGATGATAATAAAGAAAAGGCTGATTTGTTGTTGCGGCAGATTTACCTCTTGTTGAATAATGAGTTGGATATTCCCGACAAAGAGGGTTTTAGTGCTGATACCAATTATCGTTTTGTTGCCTCCATTCGTGAGGATTTCCTTTTTGTGCTTGAGGACAGCATCGACGAACTCTCTCTCGACCTCTACAAATCCAATCGCTATCGTTTGCGTCCCATGAAGCCCGAACAGGCACGGCAGGTGGTGCTTATGCCTGGCAAAGACTGTATCGAGCAAGCTCATAAAAACGTTATCGCCGACAAAATCGTTTCGTTGGCTAAACGCAACAAGCAGGCTGAAGTCGATACGCTATTGCTCTCGTTGGTCTGCTCAGGTACTTACGACAGGGCTTCCAACCACTTGATTTCCATTTCCGACCTTTCGGTCTGGAAAAACAACCCGATGGAATTGTACTATCACGATGCTGTCAAATCCCTGTCTGCCTCACAAGTTCGGTTTATACAGTACAAATTGATTCGTGATGACGGCAGCCGTCGTCGTCTCGATGTTGCCGAGGTTAAAACTGTATTTTCGGATGCCGCTTACCAACATATCACTCAGGGCGACAACCGTCTCTTTGCTGTCGACCAAGGGCAGGTCGAGCTGCTTCACGACCAATTGGGTATGGCTGTCTTTAATGACCGAAAGGCTTTTGAAGAACGTGAACGGAAACGAAAATTGCGGCAGAGTGTTCTGTTTTTCGGTATAATAGCTGCCTTTGTCATCGGTTTGTTCGCTTTCCAAAATTATAGGGTAAAGCAGCAACGCTGGAAAATGCTGGAGAACCAAACAAGATTTGTGACTGAAAAGGCCTTGCAGTTGATCGACAACCATAACCCTTTGCTTGCTCAAAGGCTCTTGGTTCACGTGTTGCCTCAGAACGTAAGCAAACCCAAAGACCGTCCTTATGTGCAAGATGCCGAGTTTGCTTTACGAAGGGCGCTCTCCTATAATGTTGTTCATATCCACGATTCCGGGTCGACTGAACCCGATTTCGAATATTTTATTCCAGGAGATGACTATTTTTTTTATGAGGACACTCTGTTGGCGGCCGACGTGATGGCGGAACCATTTGACGCATTGTTGACGCAAGCCCGGGAACGATTGAAGTATTGTCCGCTTACCATCGGTGAGTGTGCTATGTATTATTTAGACATTGATGATAAATATCAAAACGAATCCACAACTTCGCCAAGGGTTGTAGATACTGGTTCCGTTTCGATATTCGGCCACGCTTATGTTGATTTGGGTCTGAGTGTGAAGTGGGCCACCTGCAACGTGGGTGCCACGAAGCCAGAGGAAAGTGGCGAATATTTCGCCTGGGGCGAGACGGGGATCAAGACGGAATATACCTGGGAGAACAGCAAGACACAAGACAAACCGATGTCCGACATCGGCGGTGATTCCCGCTACGATGTAGCCCGTGCTTGGTGGGGAGGCAGTTGGCGCATGCCCACGGAGTCTGAGTTGGAGGAATTGCGTAATCGGTGTAAGTGGGAATGGGGGTATTTGAATGGTATGGAAGGCTACAAGGTCACTGGTCCCAACGGCAACAGCATCTTTCTGCCTGCTGCGGGCTTTCGCAATGGTTCGCATCTTGGCCTCGTTGGGCTTAATGGCTACTACTGGAGTTCTACGTCTGACGAGGACGACGCCTACGGCGCGTACGGCCTTTACTTCGATGACAAGGGCCAGAATGTGGGATGGCTCCGCCGTGACTACGGCGGGCAG
>CALEPD010000023.1 GCA_937910265.1 uncultured Bacteroidales bacterium | reverse complement strand
AGATAGTGTTCTCCGGCTTCGGTTTCGTCGGCTATGTCCGGCACACGCCCTACTCTGTTCCGCAACACGGCGAAGGTTCCTTCGCGCAACTCTGCCAGTCTGGCTCCGTCGTAGCCTACGACGCTCCCCACCACTCTACCCTCGCACTCGGCCACGATGGCGTGCTGCCAACTATATTGTGTGCCTTCTGCTCGGGAAATTTCGGTCAGGACGCTGAGATAATCCTTGCCGCAATAGTTGTTCAATGCCACTTCGTCGCCTATGGCTTCGGCAACGGTTCGGGCTATGGCGGCAGCGTCTTCTATGCGGGCGGGGCGGATGATGATTTGGGGTTTGTTCATGTTGTCTGTCGGTGTCAAATTGGGCGTCATTCGGAAAGGTTAACCTGTTTGCCCGAAAAGGTTAACCTGTTTGCATGGAAAGGTTAACCATTCTTGTAATAATGGTTAACCTGTTTTTTCGATATGGCACAGCCTGTTTTCCAGAGGGCCGTGTGCTGTTGTCTGACGTGGTGTGGGAAGAGACCTCCGACAGCCTGCGGCAGAGGTTATTGGTTCACTCTTACGAGCCGCTTCTTGCCATTGACGATGTAGATACCGGCACCGGTAATCTTCTCGATGCGGCGGCCAAGGAGGTCGTAGATAACCTGCTCACCAGCCTCGGGAGCCACTACCTTGATGGCGTTGTCGCCACTGATGGTCCAAGTACAGGTTCCCTCTACACTACCATAAGCATTCCATATTGTTGCAGGATAGCCCCACTCATCAACACCATCCTCGCCTGCATAGAAGACAACAATGGAAGACAAGTCTAATGAATAAGTACCAGCTTCTTTAATCGGGTTTGACTTCCACTCCGTTCCAGTCCATTCATCGGTAGTATATGTCAGTGAAGTCATATCGTTAGAATAGTCGTTGTACAAGACATATTCTTTGTCGCCACATGTCAATTTGATAGAACTTGAGGGGGTTTGTCCTTCATCATTGTAGTAGAGTCCTACAGGCTGATTAAACTTGACGATGATTTTCTCAATCTGGTCAACTGCGCCCACCTCAGGAGTTACGCTTACCACCTCCAGCGGAGTGATGGTGAATGTATACAAGGTGAGAGTCAGCAAACGCTCCTCATTGGCAACACCATCCATGGTAAACATTCCGGCAGGAACTTGGAATACATACTCACCCTCTTCGGTAAACTGCTGCTCGAATGTCACGGTAATCTTGTTGTCGGCCAAAGCGGCTGTACCCTCTATATCACTGCCACCAGGAAGGTATGCGGTAACCTTGGGTCCATTCTCTATGAGCTTCACCTCCTTGACATTGCTGAAGGTAATCTCGAGATTGCCGAGTTCCTGCACCTTGCTGCCATCTTCATAGTTGAAAGAGAACGAAGGATTGCTGTCTACGACATTGAACATCAAAGTGCTATATTGGCTTACCCCGTCAGCACTCACAAACACGCCCTGATAGAGGTCCAAAGCATACTGCCCTTGCTCAGTGATGACTTTATCCAACTCCAATGTTACGGTCTTCTTATCGTCACTGACAACGGCATTGACCACATTGGCAACGGGAGTCCAGTAGTGATCCACGATAGACAATCCGCTATTAGGCAACTTGACCTCGGTAATCTCTTTGTCGAATGTCACCTCAATCTTCTCCAACTTGTCTGTTGTTACAGGTGAGTAGCTCGCGTAAGAGAAAGTACTTACGATTGTAAATGTAAATGTACGCTCAGCAAACTCCTCGCCATCAACGCTCTTGATGCAGCCAGCGGGAATAGTGTAGGTGTATGCTCCAGGAGTCTCAATGTATTGGTCCTGCAACTCTTCTTTACCATCCTTGCCGGGAACCATCTTCTGCTCGAACATAAGCATCACATTGTTCTTGGGTGTCCACTCATCCTCGTAGACGCGAGTAATCTTGACAACCTCTTTCGTTTCGCTGTTCACCACACCGATACCACCCTCGGGGAGTGTAACGGCTACGTCCTTAGAGAACTCCAGACGAATGTTGTAAACTGTGGTGACCTTAGCACCATCTGCAGGGCTGACAGTGAGAAGCTCAAAGGATGCCGGATCTGTTTTGTCATCCTGCGCCATTGATGTTCCCAACACAAAGAACATCGACATGAATACAAGTAAAAGTTTTTTCATAAATGAAACAATTTAAAATTAATGATTATATTCACTACATGTAATTTCGCACAAAATTAGTGCAAAAAAATGATATGGCGAAGACAAAGCCTGTTTACTTAGTCTGATTGGATTTTATTTCAGGTTTAGTAGAGAAGTGGCTCCGAAATCGCACCTGCCATTCTGAGAAATCGCATGTGCGATTTTCGACCCTTGCCGCCGCGGAATGGCGGAAACTTGTCAATTATCCTTT